>NZ_JBFAXI010000009.1:0-139268 GCF_040680735.1 Streptomyces sp. NPDC051987
GGGTCCAGGGGGCGGAGCCCCCTGGGGGGTCGTCACTCGCCGGTGACCACGCACGCGCCCTTGGCCCACCACTGGGGCAGCATGGCGATCGCCTCGTCGCCGAGGGGATTCACGCCGGGCCCTGCCGCCAGCGAGTGCGCCACGAGCACGTGCAGGCACTTCACCCGGTCCGGCATCCCCCCGGCGCTGGGGAACCCCGTCAGCTCCTCGATCTCGTCCCGGCGCCGCACGTAGTCCTCGTGCGCGGCCCGGTACGCCGCCGCCAGCTCCGGATCGCTCTCCAGCCGCGCCGTCATCTCCTTCATCACGCCGTTGGCCTCAAGGGTGCCGATCGCCGAGGCCGCCTTGGGGCACGTCAGGTAGTACAGCGTCGGGAACGGCGTCCCGTCCGGCAGCCGCGGCGCGGTCTCCACGACGTCCGGCTGCCCGCACGGGCAGCGGTGCGCGATCGCCCGCAGCCCGCGCGGCGGCCGCCCGAGCTGCTGCTTGAAGGCCTCGACGTCCGCGTCGGTCGGCTCGGTGCGCGGGGTGGAGGGCGGAGGCGTGTGCATGACTGGTTCTACGTGGCTTTCTGTCGGTTCACTGATCGGACGCGTCGGACTTGTCGACGCCGTCCCAGACGTTCGCGTACCAGGGCCGGTCGGCCGCCCCCAGGTAGGCGTGCGCCTGCTTGGCGGCACCGGGGTCGATCACCACGAACCCGGTCTCCCCCGGCATCACATAATGCAGCCGCTCGCGGATCTGCTGCTCGGCGTACGCGTCGTCCTGCCACCGTGCCTTGAGGTCGCGCAGCTGCTCGACCCGCTGCCGGGCCTGCTCCTGCTGCCGTTCCAGGTCGGAGATCTCGGCGCGCTGGGAGACGTACTGCCGCATCGGATAGGCGAGCGCGACGACCATCGTGCACAGCACGATCGCGAGCAGCGCGGCACGGCCGGTGAGCCGGGAGCGGCGGGCCTGGCGCCTGGTCTGGGAGCGGTAGACCCTGGCCGCCGTCTGCTCGCCGAGCAGCTTGAGCCTGGTCGCGGTGGAGAACCGGTCCCGGTCCTTCACGGCCATGTCCCCGCCTCCCTGGTCGCCCTGGTACGTGCGTACGTCCCCGGACACGGTACGGGACCGGGTACGGGGACGTACGTACGACTGGCTAAGCCTTGACCGATTACCGGCTCGGCCGGCTCAGCCCTTGAAGCGGGGGAACGCGGAGCGGCCCGCGTACACCGCCGCGTCGTCGAGGATCTCCTCGATGCGCAGCAGCTGGTTGTACTTGGCGACGCGCTCGGAGCGGGCCGGGGCGCCGGTCTTGATCTGGCCGCAGTTGGTGGCGACGGCCAGGTCGGCGATGGTGACGTCCTCGGTCTCGCCGGAGCGGTGCGACATCATGCACTTGAAGCCGCTGCGCTGGGCCAGCTCGACGGCGTCCAGAGTCTCGGTCAGGGAACCGATCTGGTTCACCTTCACCAGCAGGGCGTTGGCGGTGCCCTCCTCGATGCCCCGGGCCAGGCGCTCCGGGTTGGTGACGAACAGGTCGTCGCCGACGAGCTGGACCTTGTCGCCGAGCTTGTCGGTGATGACCTTCCAGCCGGCCCAGTCGTCCTCGAACAGCGGGTCCTCGATGGAGACCAGCGGGTACGCGGCGACGAGCTCCTCGTAGTACTCGGTCATCTCGGCGGCCGAGCGGGACTTGCCCTCGAACTCGTACTTGCCGTCCTTGTAGAACTCGGACGCGGCGACGTCGAGCGCGAGCGCGATCTGCTCGCCGGGGACGTAACCGGCCTGCTTGATGGCCTCCAGAATGAGGTCCAGCGCGGCGCGGTTGGACTCCAGGTTCGGGGCGAAGCCGCCCTCGTCGCCGAGGCCGGTGGACAGGCCCTTGTTCTTCAGGACCTTCTTGAGGGTGTGGTAGACCTCGGCACCCCAGCGCAGCGCCTCGGAGAAGGACTCCGCGCCGATCGGGGCGATCATGAACTCCTGGATGTCGACATTGGAGTCCGCGTGCGAGCCGCCGTTGAGGATGTTCATCATCGGGACGGGCAGCAGGTGCGCGTTCGGGCCGCCGAGGTAGCGGAACAGCGGCAGGTCGGACGCCTCGGAGGCGGCGTGCGCGACGGCGAGGGAGACGCCGAGGATGGCGTTGGCGCCGAGCGAGCCCTTGTTGTCGGTGGCGTCCAGGTCGAACATGGCCTGGTCGATCAGGCGCTGCTCGGTGGCGTCGTAGCCGACCAGCTCCGGGCCGATCTGCTCGATGACGGCGAGGACGGCCTTCTCGACGCCCTTGCCCAGGTAGCGGTTGGGGTCGCCGTCACGGAGCTCGATGGCCTCGAAGGCGCCGGTGGAGGCGCCGGACGGGACGGCGGCACGACCCGTGCTGCCGTCGTCGAGGCCGACCTCGACCTCGACCGTGGGGTTGCCTCGGGAGTCCAGGATTTCCCGGGCTACGACGACGTCGATGGACGGCACGAGCATCTCCTTCTTGGGATGTGACGCTGGTTGTGCGGGGCGCACGTGGGCCTCGGCGGCCCTTGCTCAGCCTTGCGACTAGAGCCTAACCGTCCCGGGCCCGTCGGCCGGCACGACCGACCGGCCCGTGGACACACAGACGGTACTCATTGTTCACGTGCGGAACAAAGGGGGGGCCGATGAAGAACGGAAGAAGAGCGGACCAAGAAGGGGAACGGCGGGCCGACGGGGCGCCCGGACGGCTCGACGGCGGCAAAGAGAAACCCCGCTCCGGTGCGTACGGGGGGAGACGCACCGGAGCGGGGGGCTGTGGGGACGGGGGTGGTCCTCACGCGGTCTCCACTATGGGGACCACGGTTGTGCGGGAGCTGTGGCCCAGCTGGGCGCCGCCGAGTACGCGCGGCGCTGCGGGCGCGGCCCTTACTTCAGGTGGAGCTGCTGGCCCGGGTAGATGACGTCGGCGTCCTCGACGATGTCCTTGTTCAGCTTGAACAGCGCCTGCCAGCCACCCTTGACCTTGTGCTTCTCGGCGATCGAGCTGAGGGTGTCGCCCTTGACGACCTTGTACTCGCCGTCGCCCTTCTTGACCTTCTTGCCGGTCGGGGTGGTGACCGTCTTCTTGGCGGCCGGGCGCTCGGCGGAGCGGGAGGCGGCCTGGGTGTCGGTCGAGCGGCTGCCGGCGCTGCTGCTCGACGAGCTGGAGCTGCTGGAGCTGCCGCCGACGTAGGCGGCCCCGGACAGGCCCTTGCCGCAGACCGGCCAGGCGCCCTTGCCCTGGGCGGCGAGGACCTTCTCGGCGATCTGGATCTGCTGCGCCTTGGTGGCCTGGTTGGCCTGCGCGGCGTACTGCGTGCCGCCGTACGCGGCCCAGGTGGAGGCGGAGAACTGCAGACCGCCGTAGTAGCCGTTGCCGGTGTTGATGGCCCAGTTGCCACCCGACTCGCACTGGGCGACGGCGTCCCACTCGGAGGCGGTGGCCGCGGAGGCGCTGCCGGACGCCATCAGCGGAGCGGCCACGGCGACGCCGGTGACACCGGCGACGGCGATGGCGCGGACGGCCTTGGACGGACGGCGGTGCTTGCCCTTGCCGGAAAACAGCATGGATCGATCCCCTCACCGACGCCTGCGAGGTGAGCTGTCGGGTTCGGGCCGGTTGAGTTGCCCGGCCGCACACCCGTGTGTCGGTGCGCGGCTTCACCCCGAGCCGGATCGGCAGCCTCGACTGCCGGCCCCGGCACTTACCTTGGGTCCCCCGCTCCTGCCTACGGCGCTTGACGCGACGACTGTTCCCGGACGGCCGCTGGCAGGACTCGGCGTTGCGACAGCCGGGGCTCGTGGTGACGAGCGGCCTCGACCGTAAACAGGGCATCAGGTGAATTTCAAAGATGATCAGGGCTTCTGAGACTCATCCCACACTTTCGCCAAACCGGACATCAGACCCGAAACGGGACGTCAACTCTCGCTACTTTTCGCCCGGTTCGCCGCCGAGTTTCAGGGTCTGACCGGGGGCGATGGCGTTCGGGTCGGCACCGATGTCGGCCTTGTTCACGGCATAGAGCGCACGCCATCCGCCGTCGAGGTCAAGGGAGTCGGCGATGGAGGCGAGGGTGTCGCCCTCGCGGACGGTGTAGGTGTCGTCGTCCCGGGAGGCGTGCCGTCCGGAGGAGGTGGCACTCTGACCGTTCGTCACGTTCTCGTCCGCCGAGCCACCGCGATGCTTGCCACCGCCACTGACGGCACCCGTGTCGACCAGACTCCAAGAACCCCCGGTCTGCCACGAATTGTCCGAGTCGTCGGCCTCGGCCGTGACGGGATCCTCACCCGCCTTCGCGGTCCCGGAGTCGGAGCTGGAGCCGGAGTTCGAGCTGGAGGAATCCGACTTGTCGGTCTTGGCGGATTTGCTGGGGGTATCCGCCGTGGCGTCACCGCCCGCGCTCGCGCTCGGGGAGGGGGCTCCGGAGTCACTCCCGGAGACCGTGGCGCCCGGGGAGGAGCCGGAACCGGAGCCGGCGGAGGACGACGCGTCCGACAGCCCGGAGGACGAGTCCGACGAGTCGGAGGAAGCAGACGAATCACTCGACCCGCCGAGCCCCGTGTCCACGTTCACCGAGGCGTCGTCGGAGGAGAGCCCGGCGAGCAGGGCGCAGGTCCGCCAGGGCTTGGTGCCCTGGTCGGCGAGTATCTTCTCGGCGACCGAGATCTGCTGCGAACGGCTCGCCTGGTCCGGCGTCGCGGCGTACTCCGTCCCCCCGTACTTGTCCCAGTCGTCCAGGGAGATCTGGAGGCCGCCGTAGTAGCCGTTGCCGCTGTCGGCACTCCAGGAGCCGCCACTTTCGCACTCGGCCACCTGGTCCCAGGTGGAGCCGTCGGCCGCGTGGGCGCTCACCGCGCCGAGGAGCGGGATGGCGATGGCGGAGCCGGTCACCCCGGCCGCGACGAGGAGGGCCGGAGCCTGACGGGGGCGACGGTGACGACCGTTCCCGGAGAGCATGCGGAAACCTTTCGAGCGACAGCGGTGACCAGCGCGGCGGGTCCCGCAGGGGCGCCGCGCTGATGAGTGAACGTATCGACAGACGATCACTTGTCACAAGTTAATGCCGCGTAGATCACGTGAAGATCACAGAGTTGAGCGCTGATCACCTTTTGCCGAGGTGGGCCGGTACGGGCTCGGCGTGAACTCCACGGGGAGGGTGCGCAGTCCGCGCATGATGAGCCCGCCGCGCCACCGCAACTCGCTCTCGTCCACGGCGAGTCGCAGATCGGGGAGGCGGGTGAGCAGGCCGGCGAGCGCGGTCTGGCCCTCCAGGCGGGCGAGCGGGGCGCCCAGGCAGTAGTGGATGCCGTGGCCGTACCCGAGGTGCTGGTTGTCGCGCCGTGCGAGGTCGAGGGTGTCCGGCTCGGCGAACCGCTCCGGGTCCCGGTCCGCCGCGGCCAGGACGACCAGAACCGGGTCGCCGGACGCGATGCGCCGGCCGCCGATGGTGACGGGCTCGGTGGCGAACCGCCAGGTGGCCAGCTCCACCGGCCCGTCGTAGCGCAGCAGCTCCTCGACACCTGTCTCCAGCAGGCCGCGCTCGCCGGCTGCGAGGGAGTCCTGCAGCCGGACGCGCTGCTCGGGGTAGGTGAGCAGGGCGTACGTCCCGTTTCCGATCAGGTTGACGGTCGTCTCGAAACCCGCGAACAGCAGGATGAAGGCCATGGCCGCGGCCTCGTTCTCGGTGAGGTGCTCGCCGTGGTCCGAGGCCCGGATGAGCCCGGAGATGAGGTCCTCGCCGGGAGCGGCCTCGGCGGACAGCGCCTCCCGCTTGCGGTGGATCAGCTCGGCCAGATATCCGCGCATCTTCTTCACGGACCGCGCGACCCCGCCCCGCGGCCCTCCCGCCTGCCCTGCTTTCGTATGTCGCAGCATCATCCCCGCCCAGTCCCGGAAGTCGTCCTGGTCCTCGCGCGGAACGCCGAGCAGGTCGCAGATGGCGTAGATGGGGAGCGGAAAGGCGAACTCGTGGATGAGGTCGGCGGACCCGTCGGCCGCGAACCCGTCGATGAGCCGATCGGTCAGCTCCCGCACCCGCGGCGCGAACTCGGCCACCCGGCGTGGCGTGAACGCCTTGCTCACCAGCCGCCGCAGCCTGGTGTGGTCCGGCGGATCGATGTTCAGCAGGTGCGTCATCAACTCGGCCTTGCGCTCACCCGGGATGCCGGTCTTCCCCTTGGCGTGCGCGGGCTCGTCGTGATGCGCGGGGTTCTTGGAGAGCCTCGGGTCGGCGAGTGCCTGTTTCGCGTCGGTGTAGCGGGTGACCAGCCAGGCCTCCACCCCGCTGGGGAGAGTGGCGCGGTGGACGGGGGCGTTGTCGCGGAGCCAGGCGTAGGCGGGGTAGGGGTCCGTCGCGAACTCCCAGGTGAAGAGTTCGGGTGCGGCGGAGGTCACCTCTGCACCCCCTCCGCCGCCCGCACCGCGTCCCGGTAGGACCGGGCCGCCGCGCGCAGGGCCGCCTCCGGGTCGATGCCCTCCGCCTCGGCGTGGGCCGCCAGCGCGAGCAGTTCGTAGCCGATGCCCTGGGCCTGTGGCAGCGGCACGTCCAGTCCCGCCGTGCGCACCCGGGAGGCCAGCTTCGCCGCCAGTGCGAGGCCCGGCTGCGCGAGGGGCACGCCGTCCGTCACCGACGCGCGCTGCTTCTCTATCGCCTTGGTGCGCAGCCAGTGCTCCTTGACCTCCTCCGGGGTGGAGGCGGTCGCGTCGCCGAAGACGTGCGGGTGGCGGTGGATGAGCTTCGCGACGATGCCTCCGGCCACGTCGTCGATGGAGAAGGGGGCGTCCGGGTCCTCCTGGGCGATCCGCGCGTGGAAGACGACCTGGAGGAGCACGTCGCCCAGTTCCTCGCGCAGTTCGTCGCGGTCGCCCTCCTCGATCGCCTCGACGAGTTCGTACGCCTCCTCGATGGCGTACTTGGCCAGGCCCTCGTGGGTCTTCAGGGAGGACCAGGGGCACTCCGCACGGATCCGGTCCATGACCTGGACGAGGTCGAGGAGGCGGGCACCGGGCAGGTCGTAGGAGGCGGGGAGCAGCTCCAGCTCGGGCATCCGGACCCGGCCGGAGCCGGCGAGGCGGGCCAGGCCGTCGGTGAGGGCGGGCTCGCCCTCACCCGTCGCGACGACGACCACCGTGCGGCCGCCGACGCAGGCGTCGACCAGCTCCTCGGCGGTGGGCGCGGCCTCGTCCACGGCGGTCCCGGCCTCGCGCAGGTACGGCAGCTGGGGGTGCGCGCCGTCCGCGCACAGCACGCGGTCCGCCGCGCGCAGCGCCTGCCAGGCGGGCCAGGACAGCAGGCCGGGGGCGACCCGGTGGCTGGTGGTGAGCAGGACGATCCGGCCTGCGTCGGCCGTGTCGGACGTGGCGGACCGGGCGGCCGGAGCGGGTTCCGGGGTGGTGGGTTCGGGCCTGGTGGTGTTCACGCTCCGAACGTAACGCACCGCCGCCGCCGACCTCGCGGTTCATCCACAGGCCAGGGACGATCAACTGATCGTATGACCGCCCGATCCGCTGCCCGATCCGCTGCCCGATCCGCTGCCCGATCCGCTGCCCGATCCGCTGCCGCTTCCCCGGCGCCGGGCGGCCCCTAGGCCGACACCTGTGTCCCGGCCGACGTGACCTCCCGTACCCACGGCGTCTTGGCGTCCACCCGGCTGCTCTTCTGCACGTCCCAGGCGCCGTAGCGCGGGTTGAGGTCGACGTGGAGTTCCTCGGACGCGGTGGCCAGGGCCTTCCAGAAGGCGGGCTGCGAGGTCTCGGTGCCGAGCGTCCGGGCGAGCTTGTCGGCCTCCACCTGGAAACGGAGGTTGTCGTCCAGACGCGCGGGGGCGATGCCGTACTTCTGCAGCCAGGCGGTCTGCAGCGCCGCAGAGCCGCCTGCCTGCCGTTCGAGGCCGGTGCGCATCTCCTCGACCTCCTTGCGGGTGACGGTGACACCCGCGTCCTGGGCGGCCCGGTGCAGCACCTTGTCCAGGACCATGTTGTAGAGGGTGTCCCGGGTGAGGCTGCTGGTGGAGGCGAGGACCTGCTGGTACTGCGTCTCGTCCGGCACCGCGGCGCGCTGGGCCCGGCGCACCTCGTTCACCCGGTTCTCCAGTTGCGAGACGGTGATCCGCTGCCCGCCGACGACGGCCGCCGCGCCCGGGTGCGCGTCGCTGCCGCAGGCGGTCAGGAAGGGAGCCGCGGCGGCGATCGCGGCGGACAGGACGAGCGCGGTGCGACGGCGGCGGTGCAAGGAGACCTCCCGAGGAGTTTGTGCGACGGTGCACAAGGTCTTGCGGTGATCGATGGTAGGCAGTGGGCAGGCTCTGGCCAACCCATTCGACCAACGATTCACACCCGCGTCCGGCACCGCCGCACCACCCCACGGAAGGGTTTGCGGGTCGTCGCGCCTCGGATCCGGGATCAGCCCGTGATCGCCACCGGGGCGTCCCACGCGTCCCGGTCCACCGTGATCGTGTAACCGCCGCGGGTCTCCTTGCTGTTCACCATGTACTGGTGGGCCCGGCTGTGCCCGGTGAACTGGGTCGAGCCGAACGGCCAGTCGGCGGTGGTGGTGTTCTGCTTGTCCCACAGCGCGTACCAGAGGTTGCCCGGCAGGTCCGTCTTGTCCGTGGCGTTCGCGATCGCCTTGGCGCTGGAGCTGGTGAAGCCGTAGAGCCCCGCGCGGTACGTCCTGACGCGCAGTTCCTTGTCGAAGGCGCGGACGTACGTCAGCACGGCGTTGTTGCACGACGTGTTCGTCGTGTCGTAGGCCTCCATGTCGAGGAAGATCGGGCTGCCGGCCTTCATCCCGAGCGCGGCGGCCTTGGCGACGGCGTCGTCCGCCTCGGACCTGCCCACGGAGGCCGCCGTCGAGGCGCTGATCTTCACGGAGCCGCCGGATCCGCACGACGGCTGGGAGCCGACGTAGAGCGGGATGAGCTTCCAGCCGGCCGCGGAGACGGACTTGACCCAGGAGGCGGTGAGGTTGGGCTGGTTGCACCCGCGGTTCTTGCCGCCTATGTAGACGGCGGCGGCGCCGTAGAAGCCGGTGTTCCAGGCCTTCATCGCGGCGAGGGAGGGCGCGGCGCAGGTGTCGAAGGCGCGGCCGGTGAACGTCTTCTGGGCGGGCCAGGTGGTGGCCGCCATGGACGTCTGCGCGGCGATCCCGGCTCCGGCGACGACCGCGGCCCCCGCGACGCCCCAGGTGACGTATCTGCGCTTCTTCGACTGCCGATGGCTGGACATGCCGGCACCCCACCCCTGTGTCTCTGCTGTGCGAAAAGCCGTGCGAAAAGCAGGTGCAGTATGCACTGTCCGGGATCTAGCCGCGCATCTGCCCCAGCCACTGCAGGGTGCGCCGGACCTCCACGGCCGTCGGGTGGCCCGGTCCGTGCAGCCGCTCCACGTCCATCAGCAGCCGTGCCAGCGTGTCGTGCGCGGCGGGACGGTCGCCGAGGGCGAGCAGCAGATGCCCGATCCTGCGGCGCACGTCGTGCGCGAGCTGCGGGTCGCCGGCCACGTACTGGTTCTCGTAGTAGGGCAGCAGCGCACGGTACTCCGCGAGCGCCGCGGCCGGTTCGCCGAGCTGTTCCAGGCACTGGGCGGTCTCGTAGCGGAAGCGCAGGGCCTGCGGGTCGGCCTGGCCCGCCTCGGCGGCGCGTTCGTCGGCGAGGCGGCGCAGTTCGGGCAGCGCGCGCCGGTACTGCCCGTCGTCCATCAGCGTGGCCGCGTACTGCTTGCGCAGGGTCCGTACGACCGTCGAGCGCTCGCCGTGCCGGTCGGCGGCGACGGGCAGGATCGCGCCCAGGATGTCGACGGCCTGGGTGATGCGCCCCTCTCCGAGCAGCCGCTTGACCTCGTCGACGGCCGCGGCGACGTCCGGTCTGTCCGGGACGGCGGCCACGGGGGCCGCGGGCTGGGCTGCGGGCGTCCGCGCCCGGTCCGGCCATGGGGCGTGCGGGCGCAGAAAGGGGCGCGTGGGGTCCAGGGGCGCCCCGGATGGCGTCCCGCGCGCGGGCAGGAGCGCCGACAGGTCCTCGTAGACCTCCTGCGCGGACGCCGGACGGTGCTGCGGGTCCTTGGCGAGCAGGCGCAGGACGAGGCGCTCCAGTGGCTCCGGGACCTCGGGGCGGGTCCGGCGCACCGGCAGCGGCGGCTCGTACAGGTGCCTGTGCAGCACGCCGAGCGCCGTGGAGCCCGCGAACGGGACCTCCCCGCTGAGCAGTTCGTGCAGCAGCACGCCGAGCGCGTACAGGTCGGTGTACGGGCCGACCGCGCCGCCCATCGCCTGCTCGGGCGCCATGTAGGCGGGCGAGCCGATCGGGGAGCCGGTGTGGGTGAGGCGGGTGGTGTCCGTGTCCATCACGGAGGCCACGCCCAGGTCGAGGACGGTGACCGTGCCGTCCTGTTTGACCATCACATTGCGCGGCTTGAGGTCGCGGTGGACGATCGGCACGGCGTGCACGGCGCTCAGCACGGCGCACAGCTGCGCGGCCACCGCCACCGCCCACTGCCACGGGTACGGGTCGTGCTCCGCCAGGTGGTCGGAGAGGTCGGCGCCGTCCACGTACTGCATGACGAGGAAGAGCTCCTCACCCTCGCTGCCCGCGTCGTGCACGGTGACCAGCCCGGGGTGGTCGACCTGCGCGGTGACCCGGCACTCCCGCAGGAACCGCCGGCGCAGTTCCTCCGCCTCCGCGCCCGCCACCTTGTCGGGGCGCAGCAACTTCACCGCCACCCGCCGGTCCAGCCGCTGGTCGTACGCCGTCCACACCTGGCCCATGCCGCCCTGCCCGATGAGCGTGGACAGCTCGTAGCGGCCGGCGACGACGCGTCCCGTCGCCACGGTCACCTTCCGCCCTCGAAGTCGCCCTCGCGGTGCCCGTCGTGCCTGCGCAGGTAGTCGCTGAGTTCGTCGAGTTCGGCGCGCACCTGCTCGATCCGGGCGGGCGCCGGGCGTCCGGGCGGCCCGGGTGTCGCAGGCTGTGCGAGCGGTGGTCCGGGCATCGGGGGAACGGTGTGCGGGGGCGGGGTGTGCGAGAGCGGGGTGTGCGGAGGCGGGGTGTGCGGGGCGGCCGGGGGCAGCGTCCCCGTGGTGTACGGCGAGCCGGGGGGCGGGTAGGCGTACGTCCGCGTCGCCTGCGACGTGTACGCCGCACGCTGCCGCTGGAAGTGACGGACATCGGCCACCAGGTAGTAGACGATCGTGCCCAGGAGCGTGCCGAACAGCAGGATGATTCCCAGGTAGCCGCCGGGGGTGTGCACGTCGTCGCCGGGTTCGTTGCCCAGCAGCACCAGGCTGAGGACGTCGGACGCCCCCACCGCCACCAGCAGGCCCCAGTCCGCCGATCTGCGGGTCACCGCGGCCAGCCGCAGCATCATCACCCATGTCAGCAGGCCCAGACTGCACACGCCCATCGCCACGAACACCACGCGCAACAGGACCAGTACCGCTTCGTGCGGCGGCCGCTGCACCGGCTGCGCATGGCCCTGGCCCTGCATGGTCGCTCCTATGTGCCTGAAAATGGCGTACGTTCCCGTCCGGCCCGGTCCGTCCGCGGACGACACCGGTCGTGCGGTGGTCGGTTCGAGCATATGGCCCGGCACGGACAACCGGTTCGGGTTGTACCGAACCGTTGTCGGACCGACCGCCGGAGGGCACCGAACAGGGATCAGTCGGGCGCGACGGAGCCGTCGGTGAGGCCGTCGTACATCCCGCGCACGAGGTGCTCCCCGAGCCGGCTCGCGTGCCGCAGCGCCCGCTCGAACTCGTCGAGTGCGCGGAAGCGCGCGCCGTAGCGCCGTTGTTCCTCCAGAGGCAGCCGGGGCAGCTGCAGCCGGCGCACGTCCAGCCGGGTCGCGGTGGAGGCATAGCTGCTGGCCTGCCGGTTGTTGGCGGTACCGCGCAGGAAGCCGGCCAGGAACCACGGGTCGAGGGCCGAGCGGTCGGGGCGCAGCAGCACGAGGTTGCGCCCCAGGGCGGCGCCCGCTGTCGCGGCGTCGATCACCCGCGCCACCGCACCGCCGCCGAGGACCGGTACCACGACGTCGCCGGGCTCGGTCAGCACGGCCTCCTCGTCGCTCTCGGGAAGCGTGCCCGAGGGCGGCGCCGCGGCGAGGACGTCATGGTCGGTGAGCACGGGCACGCGCGCGGGCCCTCCGTTCCCCCCGGTGCGCAGCACCAGCGCGCCCCCGCGCGCCAGTTCACCGACGGTGGTGAGCGGCCAGCGCACCGGCGGCGCCTGGTCGGCCGGCGGCGGAGTGAGGTCGGCGGTCAGGCGCAGGGTCTCGCCGAGCCGTTCGCGGACCTCGGTGAGCTGTTCCGCGCCGTCGGCCGCGGCGGCCGGAGGCAGATGGCGGGCGGGAGCGAGGTCCACGTCGTCGTCGAGGAGTTCGATGACCGGCACCGAACGGGCCAGCCCCGGCCGTTCCACCGGCCCCTCGTCGCGCTCGGCGGCACGCCAGACGTCCAGGACCGCCTCGCGTACCGCCGTCCAGTCCGGGCCGCCCCGTCCTTCCCCGGCGAATCTCCCGGTGTCCACGAGCAGCACCTCGGGCGTGGCCGGCATCCGGTCGGGCCGGCGCAGCACCCACAGGTGCAGCGGGATGCTGTACGGCGGCGCCGCCCCGGCCGGCAGCGCGACGAGCGCCCGGAGCGCGCCCCGGCGCAGCAGGTCGGCGCGGATCCGGCGCCCGGAACGGCGGGAGGCGACGGCCGGCGGCATCAGCAGGACCGCGGTGCCGCCGTCGGCGAGCCGGGCCAGGGCGTGCTGCACCCAGGCCAGTTCGGACTCGGTGCGGGCGGGAAAGCCGTACTCCCAGCGTGCGTCGTACGCCAGTTCGTCGTGCCCCCAGTTGCGCTCGTTGAACGGCGGATGGCACAGCACCGCGTCGGCGCGCAGCCCGGGGTGGGCGTCGGCGCGCAGGGTGTCGCCGGCCGCGCCATGCACCCCGGCCCGGGAGTGCAGAGCGAGCCGCAGCGCGGTGAGCGCGGCGAGATCGGGGGCGCTGTCCTGGGCGTACAGCTCCTGGCCGGGGCGGACGGCAACGGCTCGCAGCAGGGCGCCGGTTCCGCAGGCCGGGTCCAGCACGGTGCGGGCAGGGCCGGCCAGGTCGGCCATGAGAGCGGCGAGTTCGGCCGGGGTGAGCGTGTACTGGCGGGGGTTGGCGTCCAGGTGCCTGCCCAGCAGGAACTCGAAGGCCTGCCGGGCGCCGGTCTCGGCGGCCAGTTCGGCGGCGCCGCGCAGGAGCGGGACGGAGCGGAGGAGCTGGGGGCCGGTGGGGGCGCTCACAGCCTTCGCGCCGGCCGCCCTGTTCACAGCCTCCGTGTCGGCGGATCTGTTCACAGCTTCGGCGACGCCCGAGGGCCGCTCGCTGTGAACCGTACGCGCCGCCGCTCCGCCGAGGCGCGCGGTCAGCACCTCCTGCAGCGCGCCGGGCAGCAGCGCGGCGAGGCGCTCGTCCGAACCGGCGCTCGCCTGGAGCCAGACGGTGGGGCGCTCGTGGATCAGCAGCAGCACGCAGCCGACGTGCACCAGCGCGGTCAGCGCGCCGTCGGGGTGCCCCACGAGGTGCTGCCAGACCCGCTCGCGCAGCGGAACCTCGGCGAGTTTGCCCTGATCGCGCAGCCAGGACTCGACCTCGGCGAGCGCGAAGGAGGGGCTGGTCTCGGTGCCGCCGACCGGCTTGGGGAAGTCGGCGTGCCGGCGGCGCCAGTTGCTGACGGCGGCGCGGCCCACTCCGGCCAGCCGTGCGATACCGGCCGCGGTCACCTCTGTGGCGTTGTCCTGCACGCGCCCTCGCTCCCGTCGTCCCATGTGTGCACCGAGCATACCGATGCGTGCAAGATCTACCGCTTCACGCACGTGTACACACCCTCCCACGTGCACCGTGTTGACTCGGTTCACAGGCTCTGCTCTTATTGACGTACCGCTTCACCACCCAACGAAGGACTCCTGATGCGTATCCCGTCCCGTGCCGTGATGCTGATGGCCGTCGCCGCCCTGCCACTGGCCCTGACCGCCTGCTCCACCGGATCCACCGGATCCACCGCCGGCTCCGGTACCGGTACCAGCGCCGCGCCCGCCAAGGCGAAGGACCCGAACTCCGGCCTGGCCACGGGCACGCAGCTGAAGAAGGCGCTGGCGCCCGCCTCGGCGTTCCCGGCCGGACTCACCCTTGAGTCCGACGGTTCCGCGGACAGCGGGGGCCGGCTCCTCTCCCCCACCGCCCCGAAGACCGGGAAGCCGGACTGCACCAGGCTGGAGACCACGTCCTGGATCCAGGTCTCCGGCTACAAGGGCGGGGTGTCGTTCGCGCAGAACGGCTACGCGAACAAGACCGAGGAAGTGGACCAGGAGATCGACGCCTTCCAGGGCACCACGGCGACCGCCGTGATGAAGGCGCTGCGGACGGTGGCCGCCGAGTGCGCCACGTACACCGACACCGACGCGCACGCCAAGGTGAAGCTGACGGGCACCGCCACGTCCGGACTCGGCGACGAGGCCTACACGATGACGCTGACGAGCGGCTACTGGGAGAACGGCACCACGCTGGTCGCGGCCCGTTCCGGCAGCTCCGTGGTCACCGTGCTGTCCACCGCGGGCAGCGACAACGGCGCCGCGTCCGCGAAGAAGGTGACGACGACGATCCTGTCGGCGCTGAAGAAGTAGCTGAAGCAGCAGCTTCCGTTCCGTTTCCGTGAAGGATGCCGATGCGCCTGAGGTCCCGTCCCGCCGACCGGGCGGCCACCGGGAAAACCGCCGTACGAGAGCGCGCCGTACGCGCACCCGGCGTGCCCGGAGCACCGCTGCGTGCCGCGCTCGTTCTCGGCCTGCTGCTCGGCTTCTACCTGCTGGCCCTCCTCATCCTCGTCGCACTCGCGGGCCTGGACGTCCTCCTGGCCCGGGGGCCGGGCCTCACGGTCATGGCCGTCGAGGGCTGGCTCGGCTCGCTGGCGATCGTCTGGTGCGTGGTGCGGGTCGTCCTGCTCACCCGCGGCCCCGGGGACGGGCGGGACGAGCTGCCCGGTGTGCCGCTGACGCCGCGTGAGCAGCCGGAGCTGTGGCGGCGGGTGCGGGAGCTCGCCGATCGGGTGGGCACCCGGCCGCCCACGGAGATCCGGGTGGTCCCGGGGGCCAACGCCATGGTGCGGGAGGACGCCCGCTGGCTCGGGCTGGTCGCGGGCGAACGGCGGCTCTTCCTCGGCACGGCGCTGCTGATCGGTCTGCCGCAGGACGAACTTGACGCCGTGCTCGGGCACGAACTGGGCCACTACGCGTCCGACGACACCCGGCTGGGCGGCCTGCTCTGGGCGCTGCACGGCAGGCTGCTGCACATCACGCACACCTTGCGGCAGCGGGCCACGCGTGAGGAGGCCGAGGAGAGGGCGAGGACCGCCGCACGGGCCGCACGGCGCCGGGCGGCCGGCAGGCCGGCACCGCTGAAACGTGAGCCCACCCGGGGCCCGGACCACTACCTGGCCCTCGTCTTCTCCGCGTACGCGCGGTGGTGTCTGCGACTGACCGAGACCGTCAGCCGTCGGCAGGAGTACGCGGCCGACCTGGTGGCCGCCCGGGTCGCCGGGCCGGGCGTCACGGCCGCCGCGCTGCGCCGCATCCCCGTGCTCGAAGCCGCCGACGACCTCTACCTGGGCGAGTACGCCCTGCTGGGCAGCGACGCCGGGCTGCTGCCGCCGGAAGGACAGTTCCACGGCGGGCTCGCGCTCCTGCTGGCGGACCCCGCGCGCCGGACGGACCTGGAAGCGTGGGCCCGCCGACCGCTCCCGCCGGTGTCCCCCGAGGAACGCTCCCCGTATGACAGCCACCCGCCCACGGCCGACCGCGTCGCGGCACTGGAGGCGCTCCCCGAGTTCCCCGAGCCCCCCGAACTCCCCGAGCGATCCGGGCACTCCGGGCACTCCGGGCACTCCGGGCACTCCGAGGTCCCCTGGCACTCCGAGCACTCCGGGTACTCCGAGGTCCCCGGCCGCGGACACGCCACCGCGCGCCCCCGGCCGCCCGCCCTCGCGCTGCTCCGGGAGCCGGACCGCCTCTTCGCCGCACTGGAACGAGCCGTACTGCCCCGCGAGGCGCTGTCCTGGCGGCGGGTGCCCTGGGCCGAACTGCCCATGCGGGCCCGGCGCGAGAGCTGGGCGCGCGAAGCGGGGCCGCTGCTGGAGGCCGTGGCCCAGGTGGCCGGTGCGCGGGGCGTCGCCGTGTCGGGGGCATCCGCAGCGACGCACCTCGGCTGCCTCCTGGACCTGGTCGACCACGGCCTGCTGCAGGACATGGCCGCCCGGCTGCCCAGATCGGAGCAGGCCGGCCGGAGCAGTGGGCGGGTGGCACGCGAGTTCGAAAGGACCGCCTTCCGTGCGGCCCTGCGCCGACTCGCGCTGCTCACCGCACTGGACACCGGGCTGTGCCGGTGGGAACTGTGCTGGTCGGGGCCCGCGGTGCGGACGGTGTCCCCCGAGCGGTTCACCGAGGCGCTGGAGCAGGCCCTGGACCAGGTGGTCGCCGAGCCGCCCGGCACGGCTCCCCTGCGGGCTCTGCTGCTGTCCGGCGGCGGCCACACCGCGACCACTCCCGCGCCCACCCCGTCAACCGCCCTCTTCGGCGGCTCCTACCCGAAAGACCCGGTATGAACGTCCTGATCGACATAGCCGGTGCCGGCGCCCTCCTCTACGCGGCCGTCACCATCCCGCGCAACGCCCGCAAGGCGCGGGCGCTCCGGGCGGAGGCGAAGGCCAAGGCGCCGGTCAACATCGACCCCGCCAAGTACGGGCTGGTGCCCGCCGCCCAGCTCGACAGCGGTTCCGCGGGCCCCGATCCCGAGGCCGACGCGGTCGCGGCGGCCGCCCTCGCGGGTGACTGGCGGCGGGCCGCCGCCTATCTGGCCGGAGCGGGCCGGGACTGGGACCTGCGCTGGTACCGGCTCGGCATCCTGGTCCACGCCGCCGCCGAGGACGACGCCTGGCTCAAGGCGTGGCGGACCGAGTACCCCGGCGACCCGGCCGCCGCCCTCGTGCACGCCGACGCGCTGGTCGTGCTCGCGGGCAAGGTCCGCGGCGCCAAACAGGCGAAGCACACCACCGCCGAGCAGTTCGAGGGCTTCCACCGGTTGCTCGCCGAGGCGCTGCCCGCCTGTCAGGAAGCCGCCCGGATGGCCCCCGAGGACCCCTGCCCCTGGATCGCGCAGATCTCCATCGCGCTGGGCCTCGGCTGGTCGCACGACGACTTCCGGGCGCTGTGGGCCGAGATCACCGCACGCGATCCGTACCACTTCGGAGCGCACATGAGCGCACTGCAGTACTGGTGCGCCAAGTGGCGGGGTTCGCACGACCTGATGTACGCGTTCGCCGAGCAGGCCGCGGCCACCGCGCCGCAGGGCAGCCTGCTGCCCGTCCTGCGCCTGGACGCCCTGATGGAACACGCGTCCCGGGAGCCGGAGGCGCCCGTGTACAACCAGCCGTTCGTGCAGGCGGCCGTGGACGCCACCCTGGACGCCGTGGACCGGGCACCGGCCGGGCACCACCGGCTGCCGACGGTGCGGCACATGCTGGCGGACACCCTGTTCCAGACGAAACGGTACGCCGAGGCCGTCGAGCAGTTCCGGGCGGTCGGCGGCTACATCGGCAGCCCGCCGTGGTCGTACTCGGCGAACCCGGTCAAGGCGTTCGTCTTCGCCCGCACCAACACCTTCGTGGCCTGGGAGAAGGCAGGCTGCCCGGCCCCTCCGCCGCGCGGCCGCCAGGGCCGGTGACAGCGGGATCGGCCGCCTCCCCTTGACCGTCCGGAGTGGCCCGGCGCGAGCCCCACGGCTCCCTCGGTCCGGGGGAGGTGACGCCGACCACTCGGCCGGATCAGCCGCCGCACTGCGTCAGCATCGTCCGCTTGTCCGCGGCCGTCACCGGAAGGTCGTACTTCAGCGACACCTGGGCGAAGCGCACCGCGTAGGAGCAGCGGATCTGCCTGTCGGGGGGCAGCCAGCTCGCGGGCCCCGAGTCGCTCTTGGCGCCGTTGGTGGGGCCGTCCACGGGAAGCAGGTTGAGCGGGTCGTTGGCGATGTCCTCCCGCTTGCCCTTCGTCCAACGCGCCGCGCCCATCTGCCAGTCGTACGACAGTGGCATGACGTGGTCTATCTGCACCGTCGTGGCGTGCGACTTGGTCCACTCGATGGTCTTGCCCGTGTACGGGTCGTGCAGCGTCATGGAGGCGACGACACAGTCGGATCCGGCCCGGAAACGGACCTTCTCGCCATCGCGTTTCAGAAGATCGTTTCGCGAGTCGCAGCCGTTGTGAGCGAAGGGTATGCCGCCTGGAGCGGAGTCCGTCCACGCATAGCCGAACTTGTCCCTCTCATAGCCCGTCTTCGGCCCGCGTCCCTTCGTCACCACATTTTCGATCAGCGACCGCGCCTTCGCCCGGTCGGCGGCGGAGGTGATCGCCCCGAGCCCCGGTTTCGTGCCGTCCGGATTGTCCAGCGGGTTCACGGCCCGGCCGTCACCGGTGGTCGCGACGGCGGAACCGGATGGTCCACTGCCCTCAGGCGGAGCAATGTCCTTGCAGCCGGCCACGGCGAAGACCACGACGACGGCCATGGCCGCCCCGCCCCTCAGACGCGCCACGTACGCCCCCTCTTTCCCGCCCGACCCGCCTCCTCGGGGGCGGATCCTCGCTGGTCTCACGGTAACGGGCGGACGGTTCGGGCCCGGACGGCAGCCGGAGCCCGGCCGCCGTCCCGGCGCGCCCGCTCACGCCTCGCCGCATCGCATGCCCCCGACGGCACGGTTCACGCCCTGAGCGCGGGCGAACGCCGTCCGGCCGGAGGGCACACACCGCTCTGCGGCCCCGTCGCCCCCGGCGCGCTCCGGTCGAACCCGGCGGGCACGCCGGGACCTGGCGCCCGTCGGCCATGAAGCGGCGTGCCGGGGCCGGCAATTACGACCCGAGGATCGAGGCGAGGAACTCCCCTACCCAGCCCAGCAGTTCCCGGCCGACCAGCGGCTTGCCGCCCACCTTGGCGGTCTTCGGGCGGGGGACCAGCAGCTGGTGGACGGCCGGCTTGATGACGGTCCCGGGGTACAGGCGCTTGACCCGCAGCTCCTGCGACTCGCGCAACTCCACCGGCGCGAAGCGGATGTTGGTGCCCTGGAGGACGATCTCGCCGACCCCGCACGCGCGGGCCAGCATCCGCAGCCCGGCGACCAGCAGCAGGTTCTCCACCGGCTCGGGCAGCTTGCCGTAGCGGTCGGTGAGTTCCTCGCGGACCGCCCTGATGTCGTCCTCGGAGTTGGCGGAGGCGATGGCCCGGTACGCCTGCAGGCGCAGCCGCTCGCCGGGCGCGTAGTCGTGCGGGACGTGCGCGTCGACGGGCAGCTCGATCTTGACCTCCAGCGGCGGCTCCTCCTCGATCTCCCCGGTCTCCAGCTGCCGCCGGTAGTCCGCGACCGCCTCGCCGACCATGCGCACGTACAGGTCGAAGCCGACGCCCGCGATGTGCCCGGACTGCTCGCCGCCGAGCAGGTTGCCCGCGCCGCGGATCTCCAGGTCCTTCATCGCCACGTACATGCCGGCGCCCATCTCGGTGTGCTGGGCGATGGTCGCGAGGCGTTCGTGCGCGGTCTCGGTGAGCGGCTTCTCCGGCGGGTACAGGAAGTACGCGTACCCGCGCTCGCGGCCGCGGCCGACCCGGCCGCGCAGCTGGTGCAGCTGGGAGAGGCCGAAGGTGTCGCCGCGCTCCACGATGAGGGTGTTGGCGTTGGAGATGTCGATGCCGGACTCGACGATCGTGGTCGAGACCAGGACGTCGAACTTCTTCTCCCAGAAGTCGACCACGACCTGTTCGAGCGCCGACTCCGACATCTGGCCGTGCGCGGTCGCGATGCGTGCCTCGGGGACGATGTCGCGGAGTCTGGCCGCCGCGCGGTCGATGGACTCCACCCGGTTGTGGATGTAGAAGACCTGGCCCTCGCGCAGCAGTTCGCGGCGGATGGCGGCGCCGATCTGCTTCTCCTCGTACGGCCCGACGAAGGTGAGCACCGGGTGCCGTTCCTCCGGAGGTGTGGTGATGGTGGACATCTCGCGGATGCCGGTGACCGCCATCTCCAGGGTGCGCGGGATCGGGGTGGCCGACATGGTGAGCACGTCGACGTTGGCGCGCAGCTTCTTCAGCTGCTCCTTGTGCTCGACGCCGAAGCGCTGCTCCTCGTCGACGATGACCAGGCCCAGGTCCTTGAACTTGGTCTCCGAGGAGAAGAGCCGGTGGGTGCCGATGACGACGTCGACCGCGCCCTCCCTGAGGCCCTCCAGGGTCGCCTTCGCCTCGGTGTCGGTCTGGAACCGGGAGAGCGCCTTCACGCTGACCGGGAACTGCGAGTACCGCTCGGAGAACGTGCCGAAGTGCTGCTGCACCAGCAGGGTGGTGGGCACCAGGACGGCGACCTGCTTGCCGTCCTGGACCGCCTTGAAGGCGGCCCGGACCGCGATCTCGGTCTTGCCGTAGCCGACGTCGCCGCAGATCAGGCGGTCCATCGGGACCGACTTCTCCATGTCGTCCTTGACCTCGGCGATCGTGGTCAGCTGGTCGGGGGTCTCCGCGTACGGGAACGCGTCCTCCAGCTCGCGCTGCCAGGGCGTGTCCGCACCGAACGCGTGGCCGGGGGCGGCCATGCGCGCGCTGTACAGCTTGATCAGGTCGGCCGCGATCTCCTTGACGGCCTTCTTGGCGCGCGCCTTGGTCTTCGTCCAGTCCGCGCCGCCCAGGCGGTGCAGGGTGGGCGCCTCGCCGCCGACGTACTTGGTGATCTGCTCCAGCTGGTCGGTCGGGATGTACAGCCGGTCGCCGGGCTGGCCGCGCTTGGCGGGGGCGTACTCCACGACCAGGTACTCGCGGGTGGCGCCCTGGACGGTGCGCTGCACCATCTCGATGTAGCGGCCGACGCCGTGCTGCTCGTGCACGATGTAGTCGCCCGACTCCAGGGTGAGCGGGTCGATGGTCTTGCGGCGGCGGGCCGGCATCCGGGCGCCGTCCTTGCCGGCCGCCTTCTGGCCGGACAGGTCGGTCTCGGTGAGGACGGCGAGTCTCAGCGCCGGGTCGACGAAGCCGTAGTCGATCGAGCCGCACGACACGTGCACGACCGAGGGGCTCAGCTCACCCAGGTCGACGTCGAGGCGGGCGGCGATGCCCTCGCCGCCGAGCACCTCGACCGTGCGGGAGGCGGGGCCGTGGCCCTCGGTCACGAAGACCGTGCGCCAGCCGTCGGCGAGCCAGCCCTTGGTGTCGGCGAGGGCCTTCGCGGTGTCGCCGCGGTAGGTCTCGGGGGCGTGCATGCCGAGCTTGAGGGTGTCGGCGGACAGCTCCTCGTCCGCGGCGAACGGCGACACCGACCACCACATCATGTCCAGCTCGCGGGCGCGGTCGCGGACGTCCGCGATCGACCACAGGGAGGCGGCGCCGACGTCGATGGGCGCCTCGCCGCCGCCGGCGGTGGCCGCCCAGGACGCCTGGAGGAACTCCTGGCTCGTGGCCACCAGGTCGGCGGCGCGCGTGCGCACCCGCTCCGGGTCGCAGACGACGGCCATCGCGCCCTTGGGCAGCACGTCGAGCAGCAGCTCCATGTCGTCGACCAGGACCGGGGCGAGGGACTCCATGCCCTCGACCGCGATCCCCTCGGCGATCTTGTTCAGCAGCTCGCCGAGCTCCGGGTGCTCCTCGGCGAGGGCACGCGCGCGTGCGCGGACGTCGTCGGTGAGCAGCAGCTCGCGGCAGGGCGGTGCCCACAGGCCGTGCTCGGCGACCTCCAGGGAGCGCTGGTCGGCGACCTTGAAGTAGCGGATCTCCTCGACGTCGTCGCCCCAGAACTCGACGCGCAGCGGGTGTTCCTCGGTGGGCGGGAAGACGTCCAGGATGCCGCCGCGCACGGCGAACTCGCCGCGCCGCTCGACGAGCTCCACGCGCGCGTAGGCGGCCGCGGCGAGGGCTTCCACGACCTCGTTCAGGTCGGCGCTCTGGCCGGTGCGCAGCGCCACCGGCTCCAGGTCGCCGAGGCCCTTGACCTGCGGCTGGAGCACGGATCGTACGGGTGCGACGACGACGGAGACCGGGCCGGTCTCCGGGTCGTCGGCGCTCGGGTGGGCGAGGCGGCGCAGGACGGCGAGGCGGCGGCCGACGGTGTCGCTGCGGGGGCTGAGGCGCTCGTGCGGGAGCGTCTCCCACGAGGGGTACTCGGCGACGCCCTCGGAGGGCAGCAGGGTGCGCAGCGCCGACGCCAGGTCCTCGGCCTCGCGGCCGGTGGCGGTGACGGCGAGGACGGGGCGGCCGGCCTCGCGGGCCAGGGCGGCGACCGCGAAGGGGCGGGCCGCCGGGGGGCCGACCAGGTCGACGTGCATGCGGTTGCCGTCCGCGGCCGCCTTGATCGCTTCCGCGAGGGCGGGGTCCTTGACGACGGCGTCTAGCAGACCGTGCAGGCTCATGGAGGGCTTTCCGTCTGAGGGACCGGGGTGGGTACACCGGACCGCGGATGGGCAACACGAACGGCCCGACGCGCGGTGCGAGCCGGGAACCTCCAGCCTACGACGGTGCAGGCGTGAGCGGTGAGGCTGTGGACAGTCCGCAGGCGCCGGAGGCGACGACGCCGCGTGACCGTCCCGACACAGCCCGACGCGTACGGCGCACCTCTTCCCGGCCGTCGCTGCCGCGCTTCCCGCGCCGTTCTCGCCCGCAGGTCGGACGATGCCCCGGTTCGGTCGCTAGGGTGCGTTGCACTGACACACGATCAGAAGCGGGGGAAACGGTGCAGAGCACAGGAACATCGCCGACCGCGGAACCGGAGGCGGACACTCCCGCCGGGGCGTTCCGGTTCATGGAGTCCTCCTACGCGTCCGGGAACCGCCCGCGCAGCATCCACGAAGGCTTCTCCGTCCTCGACTTCGAGCTGCGGTTCCTGGCGCTGTTGGCCGCCTCGACGGTGCGGGCGGCCGGGGCGACGGCCGCGCCTGTCGGCCGTTCCCCCGGCCTCGGCGAGTGGACCGGCTACCTGCGGCGCGCCCGCCAGCAGCTGGACCAGTGCGACACGGTGCCGGCCGGGCACGTGGGCCGGGCCGTCGGCAGGGTCCTGGACCTCTACGACCAGGGCGTTCCGGGTGCCCCGAAGGAACTGCGCGATCTCAAGCGGTTGCGCGACCACATCAGCCACGGCGGGCCGCTCCCGGCCGGGGAGAGCGAGCTGGCCACGCTGGACGAACTCGTCCGCTCCATCGCCGACGCGGTCACGGAGTCCCTCACCGCCGCCGAACTGGTCCTGCGCGAAGGCGACTCGGGGGAGCTTCGGCCGTCGTTCGCCTGGAACGGCGAAGAGGTCTCGCTCTGGCCGTTCCTGCACATGAAGCCCAGCGGTGTCTGGCATCTCTTCTCCAAGTTCACCCGCGCGCACCCCGCCTTCCTCTGCTTCGGGGGCGGTTCGGTGAACAGTTCTCCCTCCGACGAGGCGGTCCAGGCGGCGCTGCACCCCCTTCTCAAACCGAAGAAGGCGGACAACGGCACGCTGGAATACTTCATCAAGGACGTCGAGCAGGATCTCGGCGGCTTCGCCGACGACGACTCCGAGCCCGTCTACGCCGACCACGACCAGGGTTTCGAGTTCTACTGGGACAAGGCGACCGGAGAGGGCACGGGAACCCAGCCCCGCCGGGACTACTTCCGGCTGGGCCCCGACAACATGCGTCAGTGGCGGGCGGAGTCCGGCTGGGTCCCGTACACGGAGTACCTGCGCTCACTGGCCAACTGGCCGGTGGTCGCGACGCGTCTGCGGCAGCGGCTGGAGCAGTTGGAGCGCCAGCTGGCCACGGAGGAGCAGGACTCCCTGGGCTGGGCCTCCCGGGAACGCCCCGGCATCCGGATGGCCAAGGTCGTCGTCTCCGACATGGACGGCAGCCACGAGGAGCCGCCCCAGACGTTCGCCGCGCTCATAGACGGTGTGGACCAGGACCTGCAGGCCAACCGGGGTCAGACGCAGGTGGTCTTCATCAATGGCGAAGCAGGGATCGGCAAGACGCGGGCGATGCTCGACGCGGCGAAGAGCCGCGCCTCGGAGGTCGAGCGGGCGCTGCACGCGGGCGAGCCGTCGGACCGGGCCCTGTTCCTGTACGTCCGTTCCACAGGCCAGGTGCTCGACAGCCTCCGCACCGTGGTGGACAGCGCCGTCGCGTCGACCCGGAACCTCACCGACAAGGGCGTCAAGGCGCTGTGCCGCAACGGACTGATGACCCTGCTCATCGACGGATTCGACGAGTTGCTGGGCGGCGTGGGGTACAGCGACGCGATCGGGTCGCTGCGGCCCTGGTTGGACGAGCTGGGCGGCCGGGGCGTCGTCGTGGTGTCGGCGAGGTCCTCCTACTACATGGGCCAGTACCGCTCCAGTGTCGAGCGCGCCTACGAGCGGGGGATGGCCTTCGTACGCCACCGGGTGGCGACGGTGCAGCGCTGGTCGCCGCAGGACGTCATGTCGTTCCTGGACGAGTACGGGGTCCCGCGCGAGAGCCTCGACCGTCTGTCCGAGCACGACCGGCAGCTGCTGGGGCTGCCGTTCTTCGCGCACGCCTTCGCGGAGATGACCCTCGACCCCGACGAGGGAGTGATTCCGAGCAACGCCCTCGCCGAGCGCCTGCTCGACAAGTACGTGGCGCGCGAGGAACGCAAGCTCACCGGTCAGGGGGACACCGCCCTCCTGACCAGCGCCGAACTCAGGCGCATGTTCGAGTACGTCGCGGAGTTCATGGCCACCCATGAGGAACGCGAGGCGGACATCGGCGAGTTGCAGGAGGCGGCCCAGTACGCGATCGAAGAGGAACTGTCCTCCCGGCGCCACCTCAGGCAGCGGCTGCCGGTGCTCTGCGGGCTCACGGCGGCTTCGGACGACGCGTCCGCCTCGCGTTTCCGCTTCCAGCACGAGCTGTTCTTCGACCAGTTCCTGGCCGGCGCCGCGAGCAGCTATCTCCTGGACGGACACACCGCGGTGTTCCAGGGGATGCTGAAGCAGTCCCCCTGGCGGTCCGCCACCGTCACCCGGGTCGTCGCCGCGGCCGGGCAGGAGCGGGTGACCCGCGCCATCGCCGACTTCGCGCCCCGCATCCAGCGCACGGAGCAGCAGATCGAGTCCACCGTCGCGGCCACCAACCTCGGCGCCCTGTGGGGAGCCGTGATCAAGGAGACGGGCCGGATGCCGAGCGCGGACATACACAACGCCGTGTTCATGGACGAACTCGACCTGTCCGGGGTTCAGGACGTGGACACCCGCATCGTCGGCTGTGAGCTGGCCGGGCTGGTCCTGCCGGCATCGGGCGGCTGGACCCTGCGGCTCGACAACACCGGCGTCAAGAAGATCAGGGTGAGCGGCTCGCCGTCGGACCTCGCAGGGCTGCGCGGGGTGCGCCACGCCGATCTCGTGGAACTGCTGCTTCCCAACAAGTTCCTGTACCGCAGGGAGCACATTCTCGACGCGCTTCGACGTTACGGGGCAGAGGTCGTCGACGCCGAGGACAGGAACGACAACCTTCCGCCCGTCGAAGTGCTGGCCGCGCGCCACTACCTGACGACGATGGTCCGGCGCGTGGAGAAGTCCGTCATTCTCCGCAGCGACTACCAGCCGGAGGACACCCGGCTGAAGTGGACCCAGGAATACGGTCCGGACATCTGGAAGAGGTTCGTCAACGAGCTGCTGGACTCGAAGCTGGCCCATGACGACACCTTCTCGGCCAGCGGAGAGCGCAAGATCCGGCTCCGGCTCAAGTGCGGCGCGGCCGCCATCCTCGCCAACGACGGAACTCGCCCCGGCACGCAGGAGTTCTGGAGCCGGCTCGAAGGGAGCTGACGCTCCTGGCGCAGACAAAGCGCCCGGCGCCGGAGAGTCCGTGAGGTTCTCCGGCGCCGGGCGTTCCCCCGCAACCCCCGTGTGCGGTGGTCTGTCGGGCGGTCGCGGTCAGTCCGTCGCGATCGCGTTGAGGACGTTCATGCGGCCCGCGCGGAACGCCGGGATCAGGGCGGCGAACAGGCCCACGAAGGCCGAGGCGACGAAGACGCCGGTGATCGTCGGCCAGGGGATCTCCAGGACCTTGAGGCCCTGCAGGGCGAGGAGCTTCTGGGCGGTGGCGCCCCAGCCCATGCCCAGGCCGAGGCCGAGCAGGGCACCGAAGAGGGCGATCACCACGGACTCCATGCGGATCATGCGGCGCAGTTGGCGTCGGGAGAGGCCGATGGCGCGCATGAGGCCGATCTCGCGGGTGCGTTCGACGACCGAGAGGGCGAGGGTGTTCACGACACCGAGGACCGCGACGATGATCGCGAGGGCGAGCAGGCCGTAGATCAGGTTCAGCAGCTGGCCGATCTGGTCCTTGAGCGCCTTCTTGTAGTCGGTCTGGTCGCGCACGGTGTACTGCGGATAGTCGTGCAGGGCCGATTTGAGCGACGTGTACGCGGCGTCCTGCTGGCCGTCCTTGGCGGTGGCGAAGACCAGGTCGTCCAGGGGCATCCTGGCGGCCGGCACGTACTTGGCGAGCGTGGTGATGTTGGTGTACTTGGAGCCGGCGTCGATCAGGCCGTCGCTGCTGGTGATCGCCCGGACCGTCAGGTGGGCCGTGCGGCCGTCCTTGAACTTCACGGCGATCTTCGAGCCGAGGTGGATGTCGTGCGCCTTGGCGAACTTGTCGTGCACGGACATCGAGTCGGGCAGGTAGGCGTCCTTGAGGTTTCCGGCGACGGTCTTGGTGCGCAGGTCGGTCGCGTACGTCGGGTCGGCCGCCGTGATGTCGGTGTCCTTGAGCGTCTTGCCGTCGGGCGTGGTGTAGTCGGCCGTGGTGGTGCGGTACTCGGTGACCCGGGCGAGTCCGGGTACGTCCTTGACGGCCCTGACCGCCTGCGGGGTGATCCGCTGGCCGCTGTCGGACTGGATGATGAAGTCGGTGCCGACGGTCTTGTCGAGCTGGTCGGAGGCGGAGGCGACCATGGAGGAGCCGACCACCGAGAGGCAGGCGACCAGCGCCAGTCCGATCATCAGGGCGGCGCCGGTGGCGCCGGTGCGGCGCGGGTTGCGCAGCGCGTTGCGCTCGGCCATGCGGCCGACCGGGCCGAACATCCGCAGCAGGATGGCGCCCAGGACCCGTACGACACCGCCCGCGAGCAGCGGACCGATGACGACGAAGCCGATGAGGGAGAGGACGATGCCGAGGCCGAGCCAGGCCGAGCCCTGCTTGGCCTGGTCGGTGCCGGCGGCCAGGTAGAGGCTGTAGCCGCCGGTGCCGGTCAGCACGAGGCCGACCAGGGCGCGTATGCGGCCCGCCCGCGCGTCGGCGGGGGCGCCCGCGTCGCGCAGCGCGGCCATCGGGGAGACCTTGCCGGCGCGGCGCGCGGGCAGGTAGGCGGCGAGGACGGTGACGACGACGCCGAGGACCAGGCCGAGCACCGGGGTCGTCCAGGCGACCGTGAGGTCACTGGTCGACAGGTGCATGCCCATGGAGCCCATGAGCTTCATCAGGCCGACGGCGATGCCGACGCCCGCGCCGACGCCCAGCACCGAGCCGACCACGCCGAGCAGCAGGGCCTCGACGAGCACGGACCGGTTGACCTGGCGCCGGCCGGCGCCGATGGCCCGCATCAGGCCGATCTCGCGGGTGCGCTGGGCGACCAGCATCGAGAAGGTGTTGATGATCAGGAAGATGCCGACCAGGAAGGCGATCCCGGCGAAGCCGAGCATCGCGTACTTCATGACGCTGAGGAAGCTCTCGACGTCCTTCTGGTTGGCGTCGGCGGTCTCCTTGGCGGTCTGCACCTTGTAGGCGGTGCCGAGCGCGCCGACGACGTTCTTCTTCAGCTGCGCGTCCGTCACCCCCGGGGCGGCCGTCACGTTGATGTTCGTGAAGACGCCGCTCTGCCCGACGAGCGTCCGCTGGGCGGTCCTCGTGTCCAGGTAGAAGATCGCGGCACCGGGGTTGGTGACGGTGAAGTCGGCGATGCCGGAGATCCTCGCGGTGTGCGTGCCGACCGCGCTGATCACGCCGATCTCGTCGCCCAGCTTGAGGTGGTGCTTGTCGGCCGTGTCGGCGTCCACCATGACCTGGCCGGAGTCGGCCGGCGCCCTACCGGAGGTGATCTTCATGGTGCGGGCGTCGTTGCCGTTCCAGCTGCCGACGATGGTCGGCGCGCCGCTGGACGGCGACAGGCTGTCCTTCTTGGCGTCGACCACGGTCACGGAGGTCGAGAAGACCGTGCCCTCCGCCGCCTTGACGCCGTTCACCGCGCGGACCTTGCCCACCACCGAGGCGGGCAGCACCGGCGGCCTGCCGTTGTCGGAGGTGGTCTCCCCCGTGTCGGAGGCGCCCTTGGCGCTGACCGTCACGTCGGACGAGGTCGCCGCGAACAACTTGTCGAACGTCGTGTTCATGGTGTCGGTGAACACCAGCGTGCCGCACACGAACGCCACCGACAGCAGCACGGCGACGGCCGACAGGGCCATGCGCCCCTTGTGCGCGAAGAAGTTGCGCATCGAGGTCTTCAGGACGGTCATGACGTACGCCCCCGCGCGTCGAAGTCCTTCATGCGGTCCAGGACGGTCTCCGCGGTCGGCTTGAACATCTCGTCGACGATCCGGCCGTCGGCGAGGTAGAGCACGCGGTCGGCGTAGGACGCGGCGACCGGGTCGTGCGTGACCATGACGATCGTCTGGCCCAGGTCGTCGACGGAGCTGCGCAGGAAGCCGAGGACCTCCGCGCCCGCGCGGGAGTCGAGGTTTCCGGTCGGCTCGTCACCGAAGATGATCTCGGGGCGGGCGGCGAGGGCGCGCGCCACGGCCACGCGCTGCTGCTGGCCTCCCGAGAGCTGGGTGGGGCGGTGCTTGAGCCGGTCCGCGAGCCCCACGGTGTCGACCACGCGCCGCAGCCACTCCTTGTCGGGCCTGCGGCCGGCGATGTCCATGGGGAGCGTGATGTTCTCCAGCGCGTTCAGCGTCGGGAGCAGGTTGAAGGCCTGGAAGATGAATCCGATCCGGTCCCGGCGCAGCTGGGTGAGCTTCTTGTCCTTCAGGCCGGTGATCTCGGTCTCGTCCAGGTAGATCTGACCGCTCGTCACGGTGTCGAGCCCGGCGAGGCAGTGCATCAGGGTGGACTTGCCGGACCCCGAGGGCCCCATGATCGCGGTGAACTGCCCCCGCATGATGTCCACGTCGACGTGGTCCAGGGCGACGACCCGGGTCTCCCCGGCGCCGTACGCCTTGACGACCTGCCGCGCCCGCGCGGCAACGGCCGTACGCCCTCCAGTACCCCCGTGCCTGGGAATGGTCACAGCCGATGTCACGGTATGTCTCCTAAGTCGGTCAGCGGCGGCGCAGCCTGGTGCCGTGCTCCGCTGCGAAGCGGTCGGTACGCCGATGAGTCTGCCGGTGCGCGGTTGGTCCCGCGCTGGTGCGAAGCCCCGTCTTTCCGGGGGGGAAACCCCACCCCCGCCGGTTCGGTCGTCCGTCCCCGGCGGCGTAAAGCCAGGTTAAGGACGGCCGGGGTGCCGTCTCGTCCTCCGGCGGTACGAGCCCTCCCCGAGCCGTAGTACGGAGGAGCCCCTAGGGGATGTCCACCGCCGGGTGGAGCCCTTCTCGGGGTCGGTCTCCACCCGCCGCCCCGGACAGCGTCCACCCTCTCGCCGCGTGAGGGTCGAGCGACCGGGTGCTTCCGCCTTCCCCATCCTGGTCCCGGCCGCGACCGCCCGTTCCCAGCAGGTGGACGCGGACTCCCTTCGTGTCGCGGCGGATGGGAAGCTGTTGGGCGCGGCATAGATACATGGCCGACACACGGGGAGGGGAAGCCGGCGTGGAGAACACGAGACCCGCGGTACGCGCGGCGGGACGCGAGACCGGGACGGGCCGGCGGGGGGCCGTGGTGGCCGCCCTCATGCTCGCCATGGCGCTGGCCGCCCTCGACTCCACCGTCGTCTCCACCGCCGTCCCCCAGATCGTCGGCGACCTCGGCGGCTTCTCGGTCTTCTCCTGGCTCTTCTCCGGCTACCTGCTGGCCGTCACCGTCACCCTGCCGGTGTACGGCAAGCTCTCCGACACCTTCGGCCGCAAGCCGGTGCTGGTGGTGGGCGCCGCGGTCTTCCTGCTGGGGTCGCTGCTGTGCGCGGCCGCCTGGAGCATGGGCGCGCTGATCGCCTTCCGGATCGTGCAGGGCCTGGGCGGCGGGGCGCTCCAGGGCACCGTGCAGACCCTCGCCGCCGACCTCTACCCGCTGGAGGAGCGCCCGAAGATCCAGTCGAAGCTGTCCACCGTGTGGGCGGTGTCGGCGGTCGCCGGGCCGGGACTCGGCGGCGTGCTGGCCGCCTACGCGGACTGGCGGTGGATCTTCCTGGTCAACCTGCCGATCGGCGCGGCCGCGCTCTGGCTGATAGTGCGCCACCTCCACGAGCCGGAGCGCGCGCCGCGCACGCCCTCGCGAGTGGACTGGGCCGGTGCGCTGGCGGTCTTCGCCTGCGGCGGCGTGCTGCTGACGGCGCTGGTGCAGGGCGGGGTGGCGTGGGCCTGGTGGTCGGCGCCGTCGTGCGCGTTGTTCGGCACCGGGTTCGCGCTGGTGGGAGTGGTGGTGCGGATCGAGCGCCGGGCGGCGGAGCCGATCATCCCGGGGTGGGTGTGGCGGCGCCGCACGATCGCGGCCGTCAACCTCGCGCTGGGCGCGCTCGGCCTGCTGATGGTGGCGCCCTCGGTGTTCCTCCCCACCTATGCGCAGTCGGTGCTCGGGCTCGCGCCGGTGGCCGCCGGGTTCGTCCTGTCGGTGTGGACGCTGAGCTGGCCCGTCTCGGCGGCCCTCAGCCAGCACGTCTACCGGCGGATCGGCTTCCGCGACACCGCGCTGCTCGGCATCGGCGCGGCCGCGCTGATCCTGTTCGCCTTCCCCTTCCTGCCCTACCCGGGGTCGGCCTGGCAGCCGACCCTGCTGATGCTCCTGCTGGGCGCCGCGCTGGGCCTGTTCCAGCTGCCGCTGATCGTGGGCGTGCAGTCGACGGTGGGCTGGGAGGAGCGGGGGACCACGACCGCGTCGGTGCTGTTCTGCCGGCAGACCGGCCAGACGATCGGCGCGTCGGTGTTCGGCGCGGTCGCCAACAGCGTGCTCGCCGCCCGGCTGGGCGGCGCGGGCGACCTCGACTCCGTCACGCGCGCGCTGGACGACGGGACGGCACCCGAGGCCACCCGCCACGCCATCGCCGACGCGGTCCACGCGGTGTACTTCGGGGCGGCGTGCGCGGCGGCACTGGCCTTCCTGATGCTGCTGCTCGTCGCACCCCGGCGCTTCCCCGTCCGCACGGACTGACTCCACGCCGGAGCCGACGCGGGTGACCCCCGAGACCCGGAGGAAAGCCCGGCGCCAGGACGCTATTCCGCCGCCGCGCGCCCCGTCAGGGTCATCAGGCTGTCCCGCATGTGGTCCATGTGCGCCTGCACGTCGTCCCAGGTCTCCCCGTGCTCGCGCAGCACCCGCTCGGTCTCCCGCGCGATGCGCTCCTCCAGCATCCGGGCCTCCGCGACAAGCTCGGCGGCACGCACGCGCGCCTCCTCCTCGGAGCGGCGCGCCGACTCCCCGGCCTCCTCAAGGGCCCGTTCCGCCTCCGCCAGGGCGGCCTCGGCACGGGCGATGCGCTCGGCGTTGTGCGCGTCGACCGCGGCCGCACGCGCGACCTCCTCACGCTCCTCCTCGGCCCACCGCTCGGCATGCTCCTTGGCCTGGTCGGCGAGCATCGCGATGGTGCGCTGACGCACCTCGCGCAACGCCGACACCGCCTCACCCCGCTGCTCCTTGACCTCCAGCCGCGTGCCGACGCGGATGTCGTCCGCCTCGGCACGCGCGGCCAGCAGCAACTGGCGGGCGCGCTCCTCGGTCTCCGCGCGGAGCGTGTCGGCCTGCTCCTGCGCCGCGCACAGCGCCCTCTCGGCGCGCTCCGCGGCCTCCGCGACCCCCTCCGTCAGCTCCCGCCGGGCGCCCTCCCGCAGGGCCCGCGCCTCCTCCACCACCAGCCGGAAGACCCGGTGCGCACGGTCCCCCAGCGCCTCGTACGTCTGCGGAGGCAGCTGCTCGACCACGGCACGCAACCGCTCGTACTCCGCCTCCATGTCCTTGGCCAGCACGGTGAGCCGCGCGGCACGCTCCCATGCCGCGTCCCGGTCCTCGCAGAGCTCCACCATGAACGTGTCGACCTGGTCGGGGCGGTAGCCACGCCCCCGGACGGTCATGAACTCGTACGGCGACATCGACGCGCTGCTCACCTGGAACCCCTCTCCGCCGGACCCGCACGAAATGATGATTTCGCGGACATCTTGATGGATCGGACGTAAGTGTTCATAACGCGACACTCCGCATGCCACGCCGGAAACACCGCACACCACGCCAGCAGGCGGAGGCACGTCAGGGGCGTGAACTGCCGGCCGCGCGCCCGGAACGACGAGGGGCCGGCCAGGTCACCGACCCGACCGGCCCTCGTACGGCCGTTCTACCTGCGCGTCACAGCAGCCCGTCCCACATCTGCTCCAGCAGCACCGACCACCAGCTCTCCGGCGAACCGAGCGCCGCCGGGTCCAGGGAGGCCAACTGGGCCTGGAAGTCGACGGTCCAGCGGCCCGCCTGCTCCTGGTTGAGACCGAACCGGAGCCGCCACATCCGGCCCAGCAGAGCCAGACACCGGGCGAACTCCGGCAGCCCCGTGTTCACGAACTGCGGCGGCACGGACGCCCCGCCCGGCCCCGCCTCCACGGGCACCGCCACGATGTTCGCGGTGCCGTACTGCACACAGACCGCCTTGCCGAAGTCGGTCCCCATGACGAGGTACGACGCCGCGTCCGGCGCCGGCCGCAGACCGCGCTCCTGCGCCAGCTCCGCCAGCGTCGGCACCGGACGGCCCGGCTGCGCCTGCGCCCAGAAGAACGGCCCCATGTCCAGCGGCAGCCCCGCCGCCACCAGCGTGTGCGCCACGATCGGCGGCACCCCCTGGCGCGACACCGCCGCATGCTCGAACCGGAACACGCCCGGACCGAACGCCGCCGCCAGCTCCTGCGCGATCGCCTCCGGCGGGACCGGCGGCGCCACCTGCACGTGCGGCAACGGCGCGCGCACCGGCGCGGGCCGCGCGGGACCCGCCGCCACCTGGTGCAACTCGCCCTGGTGCACCAGCAACTGACGCATCCCCTGCTGACGGCTCGCGTGGTCCGTCCCGTACGGCGCGATGCTCGCCAGCCGCGCCTGCGGCCACTGCTCACGGATCATCCGCGCGCAGTAGGCACCCGGCAGCTCGCACGGCTCCAGCTCCGTGTGCAGCTCCAGCACCTGGTCCGGCGGCACGTTCATCGCCCGCAGCTCGTGGAAGATCTGCCACTCCGGGTGCGGGGTGCCCGGCGCCGAACGCCGGATCAGCTGCTGCTCCGAACCGTCCTGCGCCCGGTAGCGCAGCACCGCCTGATAACCGGGGCCCACCGTCGGCTGCCCCTGCTGCGGGTAGCCGTACGCCGGGGGCGGCGGCATCGCACCGGCCGGCATCGGGGGCGGCATCTGCGGCGGCGTCTGCGGGGCACCCGGCGGCATGGCGGGAGCGCCCGGGGGCTGAGGCGCGCCCACCGGGGGTGCCGCCAGCACCGTCTCCGCGTGATGAACCGCCGCGCCGCCCGCACCGGCGGCAGCGCCCTGCACGCCACCCGGCACCCGAGGCGTGCCAGGGGCGCCCGGGGGCTGAGGTGCGCCCGGAGCGGGAGGCACAGCCGGGGCGTCCGGCGCCTGCTGAGCTCCCCCGCCCACCCCGCTCGGGCCGGCCAGCATCGTGGCCGCGCGATCGGCATCGCCCGGAGGCATTCCGCCCGGAGCACCGGGCGGAGTCTGCGCGCCCGGCGCCGACACCATCTGCGTCGGCGCGTACCCGGGCGCCGGCCCGGACGCCCCAGGCGGGCTCCCCGGCCGGCCGCCCGGCGCCCCCGGCACGCCCGGCGGCGGCGGAGGCGGCGCAGCGGCCCCGCCCCGCGCCTTGCGCAGGGGAGGCGCCGCCCTGCTCGTCGCGGCGTCCGCTATGTCCTCGGCGTCCGGCGCGAGCGGCCGACCGGGAGCGGCCGCATGCGGGAGACCCGCCAAAGACGCCGGAGGCTGGGGCGCACCCGGCGCCGCACCGGCCGGCGCCTGCGGATACCCGTAGCCCGGCGCGGCCGGCGGCTGCCGGTAGCCGTCGGAAGGCGCGGGCGCCTGCGGCTGAGCGGACGTGCCCACGGCCACCGGCCCCGGTCCCTGCGGATAGCCGTACGACGGGACGTCCCGCGGAGGCGGCGGAGGCGTGCCACCCCGCGGCGCACGACCGGGCACGTCCTGCGCGTCCCGCACGCCCGGCCCACCCGCCTCGTCGAGCGCCGGGGACACCGCCGTACGAGGCAGCTGACTGCCCCCCGCCATCAGGGCCGTCTCGGCGTCCCCCAGCGCACCGTCGTCGGCATCGCTCAACGGCGGTGCGAACACCGTCGCGGGGAGCGGGACGGAACGGTCGTCACCGGCATAGGCGTTGGTGTCCGTACCGGCCCAAGGAGTCGCCCCCGCAGGCACGTCGGGCGCACCGGACGCCCCGCGGGCCGCCTCGGCCCCCGGACCCGAGTCGGCCGCGGCCGGCGGCCACGCGGCACCACCGCCTGCCCCCGCACCGACCCCACCCGACGCCCCGGGCACCCCGGCCCGCGTCTCGGCGAGCCCACCGGAACCAGCACCGGAACCGTAAACAGAACCGGAACCGGAAACAGGACCAGAAACAGGACCGCTGCCCGCACCCGCGGCCGCCGCCGAAGCAGCCGCCTCCGCGCCGCCCGACCGTCGATCCGGAATGCCCAGCTTGTCCGCCGCCTCCTGAAGCCACTCCGGCGGACTCAGCAGGAACGACGTCTGGTTCAGGTCCACCCGGGCCGCGGGCGCCGGCACCGCGTCCGCGACCTCCGCCCCACGGCCGTACTCCTCCTCGTACCGGCGGATCACCTCACCCACCGGCAACGCCGGCCACAACGTGGCCTCACCACTGTCCCGGGCGATGACCAGCCGCTGTCCGCCCGCGTCCGACCGCGGGCCCTCCGCCCGGTCCTCGCCCCACACCACGAACCCGAGACCGAACTCCCGCACCCGCACCTCACGATGCTGGTACACCGGCACGTCACCGTTGATCCACTCTTCCGCGCGCTCCTGCGCCTGCGCGAACGTCACCATGACCGGCCTCACTCCCCCGAGCCGTCGAAGGACACCGGCACGGCCCGCGCGAACCCACCGTCCACCATCAGGTTCGCCACCGTCTCCAACTCCGGCGGGGAACCCGCCAGTCGCGACAGGAACACGTCGAAGTCCTCACCGCAGGGCAGCAGCAGACGCTCCACCCGCTCCGCAGGCGGCAGCCCGGGATCCACGTCGCGCGCGTCGTCGTACGCGCAGAACCACACCGAACCCGGCCGCTCACCCTTCACCTTCACCGCCAGCAGACCGCCCTGCACGAAACCCACGCCCAGGTAGTCCTTGGTGAGATGGTCACGCAGGCACTTGTTGACGTACACGAGGTCGTTCACCGCCGCCTCGTCGCGCACCGTGAAGAACGGCTGGTCCACCAGCAGGCCGAGACCCGCGTCCAACGCCGTACCCACCGGCGCACACCCACCCGCCGCCTTCAGGAACGACCGGTACGCACCCGGCAACCGGTACCCCAGGTCCTCCTCGACCCCCTGCACCTGCGACTCCGACACCGCCACACCCGACTTCGGCAACCCGAAATGCGCCGGACGCGTCTCCTGCAACGGCCGCGTCCCCCGCTTGTCGTGGTCCACCCGAGCCGTCGCCACCCCACCGTGATGCCGCAGCAACGCCTTCACCTCGACCGGCACCAGCTCCAGCCGCCGCGACTCCACCACGTGATGCCACGTCCAGCCGTGCGGCGTCGCCACCGCCGGCACCGTGTCCCACAGTTCATGACCCGAAGCCGCCAGCGCCGCGTTCGCGGACACGAAGTCCGTCAGCCGCAACTCGTCGACGCCGAAACCCTCCGGCGGATCGGCGATCTCCGCCGCCGCACGCGCGTAGGGCGAGAAGTCGGGGTAGCCACGCTCGTCGACCCGTACCCCTCTCGGGTGACGTGCCGCCCGGACCGGATCCGGGAAGTGCACGACCTGCCCGGCATAGGCCGCGTTCGGCGGCGCGGCCTGTCCCTGGGCCTGGCCGCTGGGCGGTGCCCCCACCCCGAGCCGACCTGTCGTCATGACGGATGCCCCCTGCGGCACTCTGTACGAACCGAAACCGCACCCCTGCGGCACGCCACGGCCCGTATCCGGCTGTCTCTCCCACGTCCCAGACGCGTCGACCGCGCCCATCGCGGTGCCGACAGCCTATGCGGTACCCGAACCCCGGTCACCGGCGCTCCAGTTCGGTGACCAGCCGTCACCCCGCCGTGACAGCACGCCCGAACCCGGGCGTGTCGCACCGCCCCAGCTACCGCACCCGCCACAGGATTTGGCAGTCTGTGACTTTCGGGGGGATGCTCGGGAGGGGAAGACGATCATGAACACCACACAGACGGGACCACACACCGCCCTGTCCGGCGCGCCCCACGGCGCCCTCCACGGCCCCGCCGACGGCGACCCCCGCATCGGCTGGAGCAGCACCGAGACACCCCCCGCCCCCACCCTCCAGCACCGCCGCGACGGCATCCTGCCCACCGTCGCCGCCGCCCTCTCCGTCCGCGGCACCACCCTCACCGGCACTGCCGCCCGCGGCGACCAGCCGCCCCCGCTCCACCCGCTGGTCCAGGAATTCCTCGACACCCTCCCCAGCGGACAACGCGACCGCTTCACCGGCCGGTGCGCCGAAGCCATCCTCATCTCACGCCACATCAGCGCCGCCGACAGCGCCCGCAGCAAACGCGCCGCCCGCAAACCCATGACCAACGGCGAAGCCCGCAAGTCCCTGAAGCAGGCCAAACTCACCGCCCGCCGCATACGCGAGGACGGCGACCCCCTGCACGGCAGCTTCGCCGCCCCCTGCCGGGCCTGCGCAGCCCTCACCGCCCACTTCGGCGTCCGCGTCGTCGACCCCACCACCGACGCCTGACACCCACCCCACCCCCGCACCACCGGCAAGACACCCGCACCCGCACTACACGCGAACGAACGAACGAAGGGCAGATGCACGCCGACCGCACCTCCTCCCCCGGGCTCGGCTTCCCTCGGCCAGGGGGATCCCCCTCGCGCTTCTCCGCGCCCGTCGACGCCACCCTGCGCGCCGCCGGCTGGCTCCCCGGCCGCTGGGACATAAAACAGGCCGAGATCTGGGCCGACACCCTGCGCGAGCACACCTCACCCGCCGGACACCGGCACGCCGTCTTCCCCGCCGCCGTCGAAGCCTGGGCCGAGTTCGGCGGCCTGCACATCAACCCCACCGGCACCGGCCGCCAGATCGCCCCCGCCACCCTCCACCTCGACCCGCTGCACGGCCTGCACCTCGCCCGCACCCTCGGCGACCTCGGCCGCGCCCTGCACACCCAGATCTGCCCCCTCGGCGCGGAGACCGACACCCACTCACTCCTCGCCATCGACGCCGAAGGCCGCGTCTACACCCTCGACCACACCGGCGACTGGTACGTCGGCCCCGACATCGACCACGCCCTCACCGCCCTCATCGCCGGCGTCACACCCCAACGCCTCACCACCCACGCCTGACCGGACGGTCACGCCGCCGGAATCACCGCCGACACCCGGAACCCCCCGGCATCCGTCGGCCCCGACACGAACACCCCACCCAGCCCCAGCACCCGCTCACGCATCCCCACCAGACCGTTCCCGCCCGACGGCAACCCCGCCGACGCCGCCGACGCCGGCTCCGGCGGCGGCCCGTTCTCCACCTGCATCGCGATCTCCGCCACCCGGTGCGCCAGCCGCACATGCGTCTTCGCGCCCGCCGCGTGCTTGTGGACGTTCGTCAACGCCTCCTGCACCACCCGGAACGCCGTCTGCTCGATCTCCGCCGCGTACGACCGCACGGCGCCCTCGACCGACAGCTCCACCACCATCCCCGCCGCCGCCGACTGCCCGACCAGCACCTCCAGCTCCGACAGCCACGGCCCCTCCTCCTCCGCCGCCACCCGCGAAGCCGCCGCCGCGGCCGCGGCCCCCACCGCGGCCAACGGCACCGAGGCCGACGCACCGACCGGCACCGAGACCGACGCCGACGAATCCGACGCCGAGACCGACGCCGACGAATCCGACGCCGAAGCCGCACCCGACGCCGTACGGCGCCTGTCACCGTCCCCCGAACGCAGCACCCCCAGCATCTCCCGCAACTCCGTCAACGCCTGCCGCCCCATGTCCCCCACCAGCGCCGCGTTCCGCACCGCCTTCTCGGGATCCTTCCGCGCCACCGCCTGCAACGCCGCCGCGTGCACCACCATCAGCGACACCCGATGCGCGACCACGTCGTGCATCTCCCGCGCGATCCGCGTCCGCTCCTCACCCCGAGCCCACTCCGCCCGCTCCTCCGCCCGCTCCGCGAGCAACTGGAGCTCCCGCTCCAGACTGTCCGCCCGCTCCCGCAGACTCTCCATCAACCGCCGCCGCGCACCCACGTACAACCCCAGCAACACCGGCGGAGCGGTCAACCCGAGCGAGGTGGTCACCGCCGCGAACGGCACGAACCAGTCCCCCAGCGTCAGATCACCCCGCGCCATGTCCTGCCGCACCCGCACGAACGTCACGATCATCGTGCCCACCAGCGACATCCCCGCCAGCGCCACGATGATCCGCCGCGGCAGCTCCGCCGCGGCCAGTGTGTACAGGCCGACGATGCCCATCAGGAAGCCCATCTGGGCCGGCGTGATCGCGATCGCCACCAGCACCACCGCGATCGGCCACTTCCGCCGCAGCACCAGCACCGAACCGGCCAGCAGACCGAACACGATCCCCGCCGCCATCGGAATCCCCGCGTCTCGCGCGAACGGAATCCCCTCCGCGGCGCACTCCAGCGCCGACACCAGCGCGAGCCCCACGTCCAGGACCGCGCCACGCCACCTCGACCACCACCACGGCCCTGTCACGGCCGTCGCGTGGTCTGCCCCCGTCGTGGTCATGCCTCCAGCCTACGGGCGCGAGGGTGGGCTTTTCCGGTGAGTTTCGTCTACTCGTCTACAACACACTCCGTAACCGAACAACACCAAAACCCTCCGCTATCCCCCGAACTGTTGAACCAACCCCCGTTCGACCCCGGAACCGATCATTCCGTCCGGACGGTATGCCCATGGCACATCCACACAGCAAGTACCAGGACTTCGAGGGACTGCGGGAACAGGCGGTGGCGCTGCGGCGGACAGGGCTCAGCCGCCGCCAGATCCGCGACCGCCTGCACATCCACAACAACGACATCCTCAACCGCCTCCTGGAGGGCGAGCCGCCCCCAGATTGGACAAAGCGTCCGAACGCGAAGGACGACCTGAGGGAGAGGGCGCGGGACCTACGGCTCCAGGGGTGGACGTACGACCAGATCCAGGTGGAGCTGGGGTGCTCGAAGAGTTCGATCTCCCTGTGGGTACGGGATCTGCCGAGGCCGGAGCGGAAGCGGACCACAGAGGAGGCCTCGGCTATCGCCCGGCGCGGCTGGGAGGCAGCACTGCATCGGCGCGAGGAGGAGCGTCGACACACGAAGGAAGCCGCCTGCCGTGCCATCGGCGAGCTAACGGACCGGGAGGTGTTCCTGGCGGGCGTGGCTCTCTACTGGGCCGAGGGCGCCAAGGACAAGCCATACAGCCGCCGTGAGCGGCTGCACTTCATCAATAGCGACCCGAACGTGATCAGGTTCTTCCTGCGATGGCTCGACACCCTCGGAGTGGAGCGCGAGCGCCTGCGCTTCAGGGTAAGCATCCATGAATCGGCCAACGTGACCGAAGCCGAAGAGTTCTGGGCCGATTTGGCAGGCGTCAGGCCCTCTGCATTCCAGAAGGCCACCCTCAAGAAGCACAACCCGAAGACGAGTCGGAAGAATACCTCGGAGACCTACCGTGGCTGCCTGGTCATCTACGTGCTCAGGAGCGCCGACTTGTACCGTCGCATGGAGGGCGCCTGGTACGGCATAGTAGGGGCTGCCACCGCATCCGATCAACGGAATCGGACATAGCGGCAAAACCATCCCGGATCGTCTAAGGGCAGGACAAACGGTTTTGGTCCGTTGAATGAGGGTTCGAATCCTTCTCCGGGAGCATGACAAGTAGCGGGCCCTGACAGCACTGTCAGGGCCCGCTCTCATGTCCCCCACGAAACGCCCCGGTATCCTGCGGATGTCACCCCCACCCGTCCAAAAAGCCGAAGGGCAACTCCGTGAGCGCCATTCGCCCGGCAGCCGTCGTCGTTCTCGCAGCGGGTGAGGGCACCCGTATGAAGTCGGCCACACCGAAGGTCCTGCATGAGATCTGCGGCCGTTCCCTGGTGGGCCATGTGCTCGCCGCATCCCGTGAGTTGGAGCCGGAGAACCTGGTCGTCGTCGTGGGGCACGCCCGCGAGCAGGTCGCCGCGCACCTCGGCGAGGTCGACGCGGCCGTCCGTACGGCCGTGCAGGAGCGGCAGAACGGCACGGGACACGCCGTGCGGATGGCGCTGGAGGAACTGGGCGGGGCGGTCGAGGGGACCGTGGTCGTGGTGTGCGGGGACACCCCGTTGCTGACCGGGGAGACGCTCACCCGGCTCACCGGGACCCACCACGCCGACGGCAACGCGGTGACCGTGCTGACGGCGGAGGTGCCGGACGCGACCGGCTACGGCCGTATCGTGCGCGACGCCGCGTCCGGGGCCGTGACGGCGATCGTGGAGCACAAGGACGCCTCGGCGGAGCAGCGGGCGATCCGGGAGATCAACTCGGGGGTGTTCGCGTTCGACGGGCGGTTGCTGGCGGACGCGCTGGGGAAGGTGCGGACGGACAACAGTCAGGGTGAGGAGTACCTGACGGACGTGCTGGGGATCCTGCGGGAGGCGGGGCACCGGGTGGGGGCGTCGGTGGCGGGTGACCACCGGGAGATCGTGGGGATCAACAACCGGGTGCAACTGGCGGAGGCGCGGCGGATCCTGAACGACCGGTTGCTGGAGCGGGCGATGCTCGACGGTGTGACCGTGGTGGATCCGGCGACGACGTGGGTGGATGTGACGGTGACGTTCGAGCAGGACGCGGTGGTCCATCCGGGGACGCAGCTGCAGGGTGCGACGCATGTGGGGCAGGGCGCCGAGGTGGGTCCGAACAGCCGGCTGAGGGACACGCGGGTGGGCGCGGGGGCGCGGGTGGACAACACGGTGTCTTATTCCGCGCATATCGGTGCGGGTGCGTCTGTGGGACCGTATGCCTATCTGCGGCCGGGTACGCGCCTGGGTGCGAAGGGCAAGATCGGTACGTTCGTGGAGACGAAGAACGCGTCGATCGGGGAGGGGACGAAGGTTCCGCATCTGTCGTACGTCGGGGATGCGACGATCGGCGAGCACTCGAACATCGGTGCGGCGAGCGTGTTCGTGAACTATGACGGTGAGAGCAAGCACCACACGACGGTCGGGTCGCACTGCAAGACGGGTTCGGACAACATGTTTGTGGCGCCTGTCACGATCGGGGACGGGGCGTACACGGCTGCCGGGTCGGTGATCACGAAGGATGTGCCGCCCGGTTCGCTGGCCGTGGCCCGCGGCCAGCAGCGGAATATCGAGGGTTGGGTGGCTCGTAAGCGTCCGGGGAGTTCGGCGGCGAAGGCGGCCGAGGCGGCTTCCCGGCGGGGTGCGAGCGAGGACTGACCGGAAACAGGTGCGCCGAAGACGTCGTACCGTGATAAGTGCACACCCGCACCTAACCAGCTGATTCGCCTTCCGTGCCCGGATCACAGGGCGCTGGAGGTCCGGCTGTACGGCTGAGACACCTCTGAGGAGACAGTGCTGTGACCGGGATCAAGACGACCGGCGAGAAGAAGATGATGTTCTTCTCCGGCCGCGCCCACCCCGAGCTTGCCGAGGAGGTCGCCCAGCAGCTGGGTGTCGGGGTCGTCCCGACGAAGGCCTTCGATTTCGCGAACGGGGAGATCTACGTCCGTTATCAGGAGTCGGCTCGTGGTGCCGACTGCTTCGTGATCCAGAGCCACACGGCTCCCATCAACCAGTGGATCATGGAGCAGTTGATCATGATCGACGCGTTGAAGCGGGCCTCGGCGCGGTCCGTCACGGTGATTGTGCCGTTCTACGGTTACGCGCGGCAGGACAAGAAGCACCGGGGCCGTGAACCGATCTCGGCGCGGCTGATCGCCGATCTGATGAAGACGGCGGGCGCGGACCGGATCCTGACCGTGGATCTGCACACGGACCAGATCCAGGGCTTCTTCGACGGTCCGGTGGACCACCTGTTCGCGCTGCCGCTGCTGGCGGACTACGTGGGCACGAAGGTGGACAAGGACAAGCTGACGATCGTGTCCCCGGACGCCGGCCGGGTGCGGGTGGCGGACCGGTGGTGCGACCGGCTCGGAGCGCCGCTCGCGATCGTGCACAAGCGGCGCGACAAGGACGTGGCGAACCAGGTGACCGTCCACGAGGTCGTGGGTGAGGTCAAGGGCCGGGTGTGTGTCCTGGTCGACGACATGATCGACACGGGTGGCACCATCTGTGCGGCGGCGGACGCGCTGTTCGCGCACGGCGCCGAGGACGTCATCGTCACCGCCACGCACGGTGTGCTGTCGGGTCCGGCGGCGGACCGGTTGAAGAACTCGCGGGTGAGTGAGTTCGTGCTGACGAACACGCTGCCGACGCCGGGTGAGCTGAGCCGGGATCTGGACAAGATCACGGTGCTGTCGATCGCGCCGACGATCGCGAGTGCGGTGCGTGAGGTGTTCGAGGACGGTTCGGTGACGAGCCTGTTCGACGAGCAGTGAGCTGTAAAAACGCTTCTGCATGATCGGCCGGCGTCCGGCGGACGCTGATCGATTTCTCCGTGGCCTGCCGCGCCGAGTAGACTTCCCCAGTTGCTCGGCGAGGGAGGCCACGCCTCCGTTATCGACGCGCTCTTCGTAGCAGGCCGTTCGTGGCCGGGTGACCCCGTCCGTTCCTACCTCTACGAGGAGTGATCACCATGTCCGAGGTGAAGATCGCCGCCGAGACGCGCACCGAGTTCGGCAAGGGTGCCGCGCGCCGTATCCGTCGTGACAGCAAGGTTCCCGGTGTGCTGTACGGCCACGGTTCGGACCCGCTCCACCTGACCCTGCCGGGCCACGACCTGCTGCTGGCGCTGCGTACGCCGAACGTCCTGATCTCCCTGGACATCGACGGCAAGTCCAACGAGCTGGCGATCCCGAAGGCCGTGCAGCGCGACCCGCTGAAGGGCTTCCTGGAGCACGTCGACCTGCTGCTGGTCAAGCGCGGCGAGAAGGTCACGGTCGAGATCCCGGTGCACACCGAGGGCGAGCTGGCTCCCGGTGGGTACCTGCTGGAGCACGTGCTGAACGCGCTGCCGGTCGAGGCCGAGGCCACCCACATCCCCGAGGCCGTCTCCGTGTCCGTCGAGGGCCTGGAGGCCGGCGCGTCCGTCCTCGCCAAGGACATCACCCTGCCGTCGGGCGTGACCCTGGCGGTCGACGAGGACGCGGTGGTTCTCCAGGTGCTGGCCGCGCAGGCGGAGGAAGCCGGGGCCGGCGAGGGCGAGGCCGAGGAAGCGGCCGAGGCCTGAGTCTGGTCGGCGCGGCTCGACCGTCGGCTGCCGTGGCGTCTGCTGCACAGGCGCCGGCGCTGCAGGCTGTGCCCACCCGTTCCGCCCTGCGGAACGATTGCCCACAGCGGTAGTTGTATCGCTCCAGCCGCTGCTCCCCCGGGGGAGCAGCGGCTGTGGCACGTGAGGAGAGATGGACGTGAGCACCCCCGCAGGCGCCGCCGCCAATGCCCCCTGGCTGATCGTCGGGCTCGGTAATCCCGGGCCGGAGTACGCGGCCAACCGGCACAACGTCGGTTTCATGGTCGCGGATCTGCTCGCCGGACGGATCGGGGGGAAGTTCAAGCGGGCCGGGAAGGCGCAGGCGCAGGTCGTGGAGGGGCGGCTGGGGGCGCCGGGGCCGGGCAGTCGGCGGGTGATCCTGGCCAAGCCGATGTCGTTCATGAACCTCTCCGGCGGTCCGGTGAACGCGCTGCGCGACTTCTACAAGGTGCCGGTCGCCCACATCGTCGCGGTCCATGACGAGCTGGACATCGACTACGGCGTGCTCCGGCTGAAGCTGGGCGGCGGGGACAACGGGCACAACGGGCTGAAGTCGATGACGAAAGCGATGGGCCCGGACTATCACCGGGTGCGGTTCGGGATCGGCCGGCCTCCGGGGCGTATGCAGGTCGCCGACTTCGTGCTGAAGGACTTCTCCTCGACGGAGCGCAAGGAGCTGGACTACTTCGTGGACCGGGCCGCGGACGCGGTGGAGGCGCTGGTCACGGAGGGGCTGGAGCGGGCGCAAAGCTCGTACAACTCCTGACTTGTCCCCCACGGCAGTTGACCCGCCGCAGGGGCATGGCCAATGATCCCGGCCATGCCTGCTGCCTCCGCCGCTTCCTCCCGTACGGCCCCGGTCGACGCGTTGCGTGTCGTGTCGATGGGTGCGGTCGCCGTGCTGATCCTCGTGGCGGGGGTGTGGGGGTCCTGGGGGACCGCGCAGGACGTGATGCTGACCAAGGGCAAGGAGCGGGGCACGGTCAGGGTGGCGGCGTGCGGTGCGGACACCTGCACGGGGCCGTTCACTCCGGTGTCGACGGGTGCGTCGGCGCGTGCCGCGGTCGTCCTCGACAAGTCGGTCGGGGTGCGCAAGGGGCGGACGTACGACGTGATCGTGAAGCCCGGGACCGAGGACGTGGTGCGGTCGGGTACGGCCGGGGTCCTGTACGCCTGGGTGCCGTTCGGCGGTGCGCTGCTGCTGGCGTCGGTGGTGGTGGCGGGGGGTATGCGGTTGCGGCGGGCGGCGTGGGTGCTGGGGGGCTCGGGGCTGGTGCTGCTGACGGCCGCGTTCGCCGCGGTGCAGTGAGCCGGGCCGGGCGGTGAGGCAGGCCGGGCGGTGAGAACGGCCGGGCGGTGAGAACGGCCGGGCGGTGAGAACGGCCGGGCGGTGAGAACGGCCGGGCGGTGAGACGGGCGGGCGGTGAGACGGGCGGTGCCCCCGGGGTCGCGGTACGACCCCGGGGGCACCGGTGTGTGCGGAGGCCGTCAGCCGGTGTTGCGCAGGCCCGCCGCGACGCCGTTGACGGTGAGCAGCAGGGCGCGGGAGAGCAGCGGGTCGGGCTGCTCGCCGGCCGCGGCCGCGTCGCGCTGGCGCTTGAGGAGGGTGACCTGGAGGTAGGAGATCGGGTCCAGGTAGGCGTCGCGGATGGTGAAGGTCTGCTTGAGGACCGGGGTGGCGTCGAGGAGTTCGGCCTCACCGGTGATCTTCAGGACCTCGGCGACGGTCAGGGCGTGCTCTTCCCGGATGGTGTCGAACACGTGCTTGAGTTCGTCGGGGACGAGGGTGTCGACGTAGTGCTGGGCGATCCGCAGGTCGGTCTTGGCCAGGGTCATCTCGACGTTGGAGATGAAGTTGCGGAAGAAGTGCCACTGCTCGTGCATCTCGTCCAGGACGGTGTCGAGGCCGGCCTCGCGCAGGGCCTTGAGCCCGGAGCCGACGCCGAACCAGCCGGGGACGATCTGCCGGGACTGGGTCCAGCCGAACACCCAGGGGATGGCGCGCAGGCCGTCGAGCGAGACGCCGGAGCCGGGGCGGCGGGAGGGCCGGGAGCCCAGGTGCAGGTCGGCGAGCTGGTCGACCGGCGTCGACGCGAGGAAGTACGTCGGCAGGTCGGGGTCCTCCACCAGGCGCCGGTAGGCCGCGTGGGCGGCGTCGGAGACGACGTCCATGGCGGCGTCCCAGCGGGCCAGGGCCTCCACGGACTGGCGGGGGGCGGTGTGCAGGGCGGAGGCCTGGAGGGTGGCGGCGACGGTCAGTTCCAGGTTCTCCCGGGCGAGGGAGGGGATCAGGTACTTGTCGGAGATGACCTCGCCCTGTTCGGTCACCTTGATCTCGCCCTCCAGGGTGCCCCAGGGCTGGGCGAGGATCGCGTCGTGGGAGGGGCCGCCGCCGCGGCCGACGGTGCCGCCGCGGCCGTGGAAGAGGCGCAGCCGGACGCCGTAGCGGTGGGCGACGTCGCGCAGCCGGCGCTGGGCGCGGTGGATCTCCCACTGGGAGGTGGTGATGCCGCCGAACTTGGAGGAGTCGGAGTAGCCGAGCATGACCTCCTGGACGTCTCCGCGCAGGGCCACCAGGCGGCGGTAGGAGGGGTCGGAGAGCATGTCCTCCAGGATGGTGTCGGCGGCCTTGAGCTCGTCGGTGGTCTCCAGGAGCGGCACGATGCCGATCTTCGCCCAGCCGGCGTGCAGGTCGATCAGGCCGGCCTCGCGGGCGAGGACGGCGGCGGCGAAGACGTCGTCGGCGCCCTGGCACATGGAGATGATGTAGGACTCGACGACCTCGGGGCCGAAGATCTCCAGGGCCTTCTTCACGGTCTCGAAGACGCCGAGGGTCTTGGCGCCGGCCGCGTCGACGGGGGCGGGGGTGGGGGCCAGCGGCCGGCGCGAGCGGAGTTCCTTGGCGAGGAGCTTGGCGCGGTAGTCGCGGGGCATGTCGGCGTAGCGCCAGGACTCCTCACCGAGCCGGTCGAAGAGCTGGCCGAGGGCGTGGTGGTGGGCGTCGGCGTGTTCGCGGACGTCCATGGTGGCCAGCTGGAGGCCGAAGGCGGCGAGGGTGCGGATCGTGCGGGCCAGGCGGCCGTCGGCGAAGAGGCCGCCGCGGTGTGCGCGCAGGGAGGTCTGGATCAGACGCAGGTCGGCGAGGAGTTCGGCGGTGCCGAGGTAGTCGCGGCCGGGTTCGTGCGGGGTGCCGGTGGCCAGGCGCTGCTTGGTGTTGGTCAGCTTCTGCCGGATGCAGGTGGCCTTGAGCCGGTAGGGCTCCTCGGCGTTGAGGCGCTTGTAGCGGGGGCTGATCTCGGGCAGGCGTTCCAGGTCGGTGCGGAGGGACTCCAGCAGGTCCTCGGTGGCGCCGGTGTAACGGATGGAGTTGGAGAGGAGGCCGCGGAGTTCGTCGATCGTCTCCAGGGCGTCGTTGATGCCGTGTTCGTGCTGGAGGATGAGGACGTCCCAGGTGACCTGGGGGGTGACGTTGGGGTTGCCGTCGCGGTCGCCGCCGATCCAGGTGCCGAAGGTCAGCGGGCGGGTGTCGTCGGGGAGCTTGACGCCGACCCGCTCCAGTTCCGCCGTCAGGTCCTCCAGGACGTCGCCGACCGCGTCGGCGTGCAGTTCGTCCAGGTAGTAGATGGCGTTGCGGGCCTCGTCTGCGGGCTCCGGGCGGACGACGCGCAGCTCGTCGGTCTGCCACACCAGGTCGATGTTCTCGGCGAGGCGGATGTCGGTGCGGCGGCGGTCGGTCTCGATGACCGGGGTGTCCAGGAGCGCGGCGATGCGCCGGAGCTTGTTGAGGACCGAACGGCGTGCGGCCTCGGTGGGGTGGGCGGTGAACACCGGTCGGACGTTGAGGTTCTGCACGGTCTGGCGCAGGTGTTCGGGGTCGGCGTCCTTGAGCCGGTCGGCGGTGCGGGCGAGGAGGCCGCCCTCGGCGGCGCGGCGGGCGCGCAGTTCGCGGCCGCGGTGCACCTGCTCGGTGATGTTGGCGAGGTGGAAGTAGGTGGAGAAGGCGCGGACCAGCTTGGCCGCGGTCTCCAGTTCGATGCCGCGCAGCAGGTCGGCGGCGGCCTCGCCGTCCTCCCGGGTGAGGCGGCGGACCTTCTCGACGAGTTCCAGCAGCTCCGGGCCCTCCTGGCGGACCAGGGTCTCGCCGAGGAGATCACCCAGCCGGCGGATGTCGGCGCGCAGCTCGCTGCTGGTCGTGGTGGTCTGGTCGTCGGCACTGCTCACAGGTGCGGCTCCTTGCAGTGTTGAAGCTCGTCTGGAGGGAACCCGTCTGGCGGCCGTGCGGCAGGCATGGCCTGGTCGCATACGGGCCGGACATCCGGGAAGGAAACAGAGCGGACCGCGCTGTCCGACCGACTCCAAGGATAGGTGTCCATGAGGACGCGCAGGCTCTGGGGCTCTTGCCGGAAGACGCCTCGCTGCCATACTTACGTCGCCGTAGGTTACGGAATCGTAGGGAAAGTACCTCTATCGTCCCGTCCGGTCGCCGCGGATCGGCACCTCTCCAACCCTCGACCCCACAGGGGACGCGCATGACCTCGTCTAGTTCCGATGTGATCGAAGAAGCCCGCAAGTCGGCCGGTTCGCCTGGTTCGTCGGCCACGCTGGGCGGCGAGCGGAAGGGTTCGGTCGAGCAGGTCACCCTGCTGCTGTTCATCGTCGTCCCGTTCCTCGCGCTGCTGGCGGCGGTGCCGCTGGCGTGGGGCTGGGGCGTGAGCTGGCTCGACCTGGGCCTGCTGGTGTTCTTCTACTACCTGGGCTGCCACGGTGTGACCATCGGTTTCCACCGGTACTTCACGCACGGTTCGTTCAAGGCGAAGCGGCCGCTGAGGATCGCGCTGGCGATCGCGGGTTCGATGGCGGTGGAGGGCCCGCTGGTGCGCTGGGTGGCCGATCACCGCAAGCACCACAAGTTCTCCGACGCCGAGGGTGACCCGCACTCGCCGTGGCGGTACGGGGAGACCGTGCCGGCGCTGATCAAGGGCCTGTGGTGGGCGCACATCGCCTGGATGTTCGACGAGGAGCAGACCCCGCAGGAGAAGTACGCGCCGGACCTGATCAAGGACCCGGCGATCCGGACGATCTCCCGGCAGTTCGTCTACTGGACGATGCTGTCGCTGGCGCTGCCGCCGCTGATCGGCGGTCTGGTGACGATGTCCTGGTGGGGTGCGTTCACCGCGTTCTTCTGGGGTTCACTCGTCCGGGTGGCGTTGCTGCACCATGTGACCTGGTCGATCAACTCGATCTGCCACGCGGTGGGCAAGCGGCCGTTCAGGTCGCGGGACCGCTCGGGCAACGTGTGGTGGCTGGCGGTGCTGTCCTGCGGCGAGTCGTGGCACAACCTGCACCACGCCGACCCCACCTCCGCGCGGCACGGTGTGGAGCGCGGGCAGCTGGACTCCTCGGCGCGGATCATCCGCTGGTGCGAGCAGCTCGGCTGGGCGTACGACGTGCGCTGGCCGTCACGCTCGCGTATCGATTCGCGCCGTAACACCGGGGAAGGCGGCTCCCGGGAGGGGGCGGAGCCTGCGCAGGCGGCATGATTGACGCCGTGGCGACCGACTCCAGCACCCCCAGTCCCGACAAGCAGCGGCGGGCGCGTCGTACCCGTATGACCGGTGCGGAGCGCCGCCAGCAGCTGTTGGAGATCGGTCGTACCCTCTTCGCCGCGAAGGGTTTCGAGGGCACTTCGGTGGAGGAGATCGCGGCGAAGGCCGGGGTGTCCAAGCCGGTGGTGTACGAGCACTTCGGCGGCAAGGAGGGGCTGTACGCGGTGGTGGTGGACCGTGAGATGCGGTGCCTGCTGGACATGGTGACCAGTTCGCTGACGGCCGGCCATCCGCGGGAGCTGTGCGAGCAGGCCGCGTTCGCGCTGCTCGACTACATCGAGGAGTACACGGACGGCTTCCGGATCCTGGTCCGTGACTCGCCCATCCCGCAGTCCACGGGTTCCTTCGCCTCGCTCATCTCGGACATCGCGACCCAGGTGGAGGACATCCTGGGCCGGGAGTTCAAGAGCCGCGGCTTCGACCCCAAGCTGGCCCCGCTGTACGCGCAGGCGCTGGTGGGCATGGTCGCCCTGACCGGCCAGTGGTGGCTGGACGTGCGCCGCCCGAGGAAGGCGGAGGTCGCCGCCCACCTGGTGAACCTCGCCTGGCACGGCCTGGACGGGCTGGAGCAGAAGCCGCGGCTGATAGGGCACCGCAAGGCCTGAGCCGGGGTGCTCAGTGCTTGAAGATGTCCTTCGCCTTCTCCTTGGCCTGGCGCGCGTCGCCCTTGGACTGCTCCAGGCGGCCCTCGGCCTCCATCGGCAGGTCGCGTGCGGCGCGCCCGCCGACCTCCTTGGCCTTGCCCTTGATCTGTTCCTTCTTGCCCTTGGCCTTCTGGTGTCCTGACACCGTCGGTCCCTCCTGACGCGGTTGCCTGGGTGGGGTCATTGCCCCGGGTAACCAGGAGCGCGCCCTGGCAAACGGCGGCTCAGCGCACCGGCTCCAGGAACTCCAGGCGGTTGCCGATGGGGTCCTGGGAGAAGAAGCGGCGGTGGCCGGGGAGGTCGTGGTCCCAGGTGACGGGGGCGCCGCCGGCCGCGAGCCGTTCGGCGAACGCCTCGATGTCGGTGACCCTGAGCCCCGGGTGGGCCTGCAGGGCGGGGCGGAAGGCCGCTTCCGCGCCCAGGTGCAGGTGCAGGGTCCCGGCCCGGAACCAGCAGCCGCCGCGCGCCGCGAGCACGGGCGGCTTGGGGACCTCGGTCATGCCGAGGAGACCGACGTAGTAGGCGCGCAGCAGGTCCTCGGAGCCCGGGGGCATGGCCAGCTGGACGTGGTCGAGGGCGGTGAGCATCAGGCGTTCTCCTCGGGGACGGCCGTGCGGGCGACGACGAACAGGCGGTTGAACGGCAGGACCGTGCCGTAGGGGGCGCTCGGGTAGGCCTCCCGCAGCAGGTCGCGGTAGTCGGCGACGAAGGCGTCCCGGGCGTCCGGGTCGTCGCCGAGGGCGGTCAGGGCGGGGCGCAGTCCGGTGCCCTTGGCCCAGTCGAGGACGGGGTCCTGGCCCTCCAGGACGTGCAGGTAGGTGGTCTCCCAGACGTCGGTGGCGCAGCCGAGGCGGGCGAGCCGGTCGAGGTAGACGGCCGGCGGGTGGACGGAGTCCTCGGAGCGCAGCACGTCGGCGAGCCGGGTCTTCCAGCGGGGCGTGGCGGCGAGTTCGCGCATGAGGGCGTGCAGGGGAGCGTCGATGTTGTTCGGCACCTGGAAGGCGAAGGTGCCGCCGGGGGCGAGCGCGTCGAGCCAGTCGGCGAAGCGGTCGAGGTGTCCGGGGACCCACTGGAGCGCCGCGTTGGACACGATCAGGTCGTACGGCCGCTCGGGCGTCCAGGTGCGCAGGTCGGCGTGGGTGAAGTCGAGGCGGCCGCCGCCGGGGGTGGGGCCGGCGTGGTCGACCTCGGCCCTGTCGAGCATCGCGGCCGAGTTGTCGTAGCCGGTGATGCGGGCGGTGGGCCAGCGGTCGGCGAGGACGGCGGTGACGTTGCCGGGGCCGCAGCCGAGGTCGGCGATGGCCGGGGGGTCGCCGGGCAGGTCGGGGACGTGGGCGAGGAGGTCGGCGAAGGCGCGGGCGCGGTGGCCGGAGTGACGGAGGTACTGGGCGGGGTCCCAGGCGGGAGTCGTCATGTCCTCCACCTTCCCCGGCAAGCTATCTCGATGTCAAGAGACTTGATGTCAAGAGACTTCATGTCGACACAACCACTACACTGATCGCCATGGAGGACGAGGTCGATCGGCTGGTCGCTGCGTGGCGCCGGGAGCGCCCGGACCTCGACGTGGAACCGCTCGAGGTGCTGAGCCGGGTGAGCCGGCTGGCCCGGCACCTGGACCGGGCACGTCGGCTGGCCTTCGCCGAGCACAGCCTGGAGCCCTGGGAGTTCGACGTGCTCACCGCGCTCAGGCGCGCGGGCACGCCGTATCAGCTCTCCCCCGGGCAGTTGCTGACGCAGACCCTGGTCACGTCGGGCACGATGACCAACCGTATCGACCGGCTGGCGAAGAAGGGGCTGGTGGAGCGGCTGCCGGACCCCAGCGACCGGCGGGGCGTGCTGGTCCGGCTGACCACGGAGGGGCAGGACCGCGCGGACCAGGCCCTGGCGGGTCTCCTCGCCCAGGAGCGGGCGATCCTCGGCGAGCTCTCCCCCGCCCAGCGCACCGAACTCGCCGGCCTGCTACGCCAGCTGACCGCCCCGTTCGACAACATCCCCGGCTGAGCGCTCCGCTGGAAAGTGCCGCACTTCGTCGACTGCCGCGCCGTCGTGGCTGGTCGCGCAGTTCCCCGCGCCCCTGCGGGGCGCCACCGCTCGGCTCGACTGCCGCGCCGTCGTGGCCGGTCGCGCAGTTCCCCGCGCCCCTGCGGGGCGCTACCGCCGGTCGCGCCCCCTGGCGGGGCGCTTGCCGAGGTGTGCCGGTCAGGCGCTGCTGCTCTCCTCCGGCATGATCCGTCCCGTGGGGCCCAGGTCCGCCGGGCCCACCCCGGCGCGCCGTGCCAGCGCCACCGCCGCCAGGGTGGAGTGGACGCCCAGCTTGCCGAGGACGTTCTGCATGTGGGTGCGGACGGTGTGCGGGGACAGGAAGAGGCGCTCGGCGACGGCCTTGCGCCCCAGGCCCGCCACCATGCACCGGAGGACCTCGCGCTCCCGCGGGGTGAGGGACTCCACCAGGCGTTCGCTCTCGGTGCGGTGCTTGCGGGCCGCCGTCAGCTCCCGCAGCACGCCCGTGAGCAGGGCCGGCGGCAGATGCGTCTCGTCGCGCAGCACGCCCCGGATGACGTTGAGCAGCCGGGACAGCGAGCAGTCCTTGGCGACCCAGCCCACCGCACCGGCCTGCAGGGCCAGGGCCGCGCGCCGCGGGTCGTCCTTCTCGGCGAGGACGACGACCCGGACCGCGGGCTGGGCCGAGCGGACGCCTGCGACCAGCGATATGCCGTCGACCAGCCCCTCCTCGTTGGCCTCCTGCACCGGCACGGCCGCGCGGCCGCCGGGCAGTCGACCGCCCAGGTCGGCGTCGACGAGCAGCACGTCGTAGCGGCGGCCCTCGGCCGCCGCGCGCTCCAGGCAGCGCAGCGCGGCCGGACCGCTGCCGGCCGCGGACACGTCGACGTCGGGCTCGGCGGCCAGTGCGGCGGCGAGCGACTCGGCGAAGATGCGATGGTCGTCGACGACCAGGACTCGGATGCGAACCACGAAACCCCCTTCCCCAGTGCTCTTCACGAGCCGGGGATACCCCAAGGTCCGGAGAACGACGAACCACGCGGACACGACACCCACGGGTGGACGGAACCGCACGGCCGCCGCCGTGCCTGAACTGCTACCCCCACCGCGGGCGTCGTATCCGACTTGATCTCGCCCCCTGATCAGCACCGGCCCCCACCGGCACTGCTCATCAGAGTACGGCTGGGCGCCGGGAGCGGAAGGCAATTTGCAGAACTGCCCGGCCGGCGCGTTTATGGTGTGCCGCATGTTTCGTATTGAGGCGGAAGTCGACAGGGAACGACGCGATCTGCTCCGCGCGCGGCTGCTGGCCACCAACACGGCGGCCTCTCCGATCCTCGCGGCTCTGCGCGGCACGCCGGACGAACGCGAGACGCCGCTGCACCTGTGGGCGATGGACGAGAGGTCGGGCGACCTGGCCGGTGGGCTGGTGGGGCACAGCTGGGCGTCCTGGCTGCACGTCACCTACCTCTGGGTGGACGCCCGCCACCGCGGCACGGGGCTCGGCGGCGGCCTGCTCGCGGAGGCCGAGCGGATCGCCCGCGCGGACCGCGGCTGCACCGCGGCCCGCCTGGAGACCTGGGACTTCCAGGCCCCGGAGTTCTACCGGAAGCAGGGCTACGACGTGGTGTGCGTGATCCCCGACTATCCGCCGGGGATCACGGAGTACACGCTGACCAAACGGCTGGGCTGAGCCTCAGCTCTCCCGGCGGGCGCCCGCCGACGGGACCGCCTCGAAGACCCGCGGGGCCTTGAAACCGGCCGCCGCGAAGGCCTCCTCGACCGCCTTGGTGATCGTGTCGACGTCGGCCGCCTCGGTGAGGACGATCGCCGAGCCGCCGAAGCCTCCGCCGGTCATCCGGGCACCCAGCGCACCGGCCGCGTTCGCCGCCTCCACGACCAGGTCCAGCTCGGGGCAGGAGACCTGGAAGTCGTCGCGCAGCGAGGCGTGGCCCTCGGTGAGGACCGGTCCGATGGCACGGGTGTCGCCCGCTTCGAGGAGGGCGACGACGCGCTCGACGCGGTGGTCCTCGGTGACGACGTGCCGGACCAGGCGCCGCACCTCGTCCTCGTCACCGAGGCGGTCGAGCGACGCGTCCAGGTCGTCGTAGGCGACGTCCCGCAGCGCGTCCACGCCCAGCAGGGCCGCGCCCTTCTCGCAGCCGGCCCGGCGCTTGCCGTACTCGCCGTTGCTGTGGGCGTGCTTGACCTGGGTGTCGACGACGAGCAGACGCATGCCCTCGGCCGCGAGGTCGAAGGGGATCTGCTTCTGCGAGAGGTCACGGGTGTCCAGGAACAGGGCGTGGCCCTGCTCGCAGCAGGCGGACGCCGTCTGGTCCATGATGCCGGTCGGCGCCCCGACGTAGACGTTCTCCGCACGCTGGCACAGGCGGGCCAGCTGCCAGCGCTGCAGGCCCAGTGCGAAGAGGTCGTTGAGCGCGAGCGCGATCACCACCTCCAGGGCCGCGGAGGAGGACAGGCCCGCGCCGGTCGGCACGGTGGAGGCGAGGTGCACGTCGGCGCCGGTGACCGGGTGGCCGGCCTCCCGCAGCGCCCAGACCACGCCCGCCGGGTACGCCGTCCACTGCTGGTCGGTGCCGGGTTCCAGGGCGTCGAGGGAGAGCTCGACGATCCCGCCCTCGACGTCCGAGGAGTGCAGCCGCAGCACGCCGTCGGTGCGGCGGCCGACGGCGGCCGTCGCCACGTGCGGCAGCGCGAACGGCATCACGAAGCCGTCGTTGTAGTCGGTGTGCTCGCCGATCAGGTTGACCCGGCCCGGCGCCGCCCAGACGCCGTCGGGAGCCGTGCCGTACAGCTCCTGGAAGGCGTCCGTCACCTCTGCTGCTGCGCCCACTTACTGCTCCCTTGCTGCGCTGATGTGCTGCGCGAACTCCCAGGCGTCCGCGACGATGCCCGCGAGGTCCGCGCGGGTCGGGTTCCAGCCCAGCTTCTCGCGGGCGGTGGCCGCCGAGGCGACCAGGACGGCCGGGTCGCCGCCCCGGCGCGGGGCCACGACCTCGGGGATGGGGTGACCGGTGACCTGCCGGACGGTCTCGATGACCTGGCGGACCGAGAAGCCCTCGCCGTTGCCGAGGTTGCAGATCAGGTGCTCGCCGGGCTGCGCGGCCGTCAGGGCCAGCAGGTGGGCGTCGGCGAGGTCGGCGACGTGGATGTAGTCGCGGATGCAGGTGCCGTCGGGCGTCGGGTAGTCGTCGCCGAAGACGGAGATGGCCTCGCGCCTGCCCTGGGCGACCTGGAGGACCAGCGGGATCAGGTGCGACTCGGGGTCGTGGCGCTCGCCCTGCGCGCCGTACGCCCCGGCCACGTTGAAGTAGCGCAGGGAGACCGCGCCCAGGCCGTGGGCGGCCGCCTCGCCGGTGATCATGTGGTCGACGGCGAGCTTGGTGGCGCCGTAGGGCGAGGTGGGGGCGGTGGGGTCGGTCTCGGTGATCGGGGTGTGGACGGGCTCCCCGTAGGTGGCCGCCGTGGAGGAGAAGACGAGCTTGCGGACGCCGGCCTCGCGCATCGCGGCGAGCAGCGCCATGGTGCCGCCCACGTTGTTGTCCCAGTACTTCTCGGGCTTCGCGACCGACTCGCCGACCTGGGAGAACGCGGCGAAGTGCAGCACCGCGTCGTAGGAGGGGTCCAGCCACTTGGCGGCGTCGCGGATGTCGCCCTCGACGAAGGCGGCGCCCGCCGGGACGCCCTCGCGGAAGCCCGTGGAGAGGTTGTCGAGGACGGTGACCTCGTGGCCCGCCTCCAGCAGGTGCTGGGCGACCACGCTGCCGACGTATCCCGCCCCGCCCGTCACCAGGTACTTCATCAACTCGCTACCTCTCGCAGTCGCTCGGCCGCGCGCTCCGGCGGCACGTCGTTGATGAACACGCTCATGCCCGACTCGGAACCCGCGAGGAACTTCAGCTTGCCGGACGTCCGGCGGATGGTGAAAAGCTCCAGGTGCAGCGCGAAGTCGTCGCGCGAGACACCCTCGAACTCCTCCAGCGTCCCGAACGGCGCCTGGTGCCAGGCGGCGATGTAGGGCGTGGGAGGCTCACCCTCACCGAAGATACGGTCGAAGCGCCTCAAGAGTTCCAGATAAACCTGGGGGAACTCTGAGCGCGCCGCCTCGTCGAGCCCGAGCAGGTCGGGGACGCGGCGCTTCGGGTACAGGTGCACCTCGTAGGGCCAGTGTGCCGCGTACGGCACGAAGGCGACCCAGTGTTCACCCTCAAGGACGACCCGCTCACCGGCGAGTTCACGTTCCAGGACGGCGTCGAAGAGGTTCTCGCCGCCCGTCGCCTCCTTGTGTGCCGCGAGCGAACGCAACATCAGTGCGGTGCGCGGGGTGGTGAAGGGGTAGGCGTAGATCTGCCCGTGCGGGTGACCGAGCGTCACGCCGATCTCCTCGCCGCGGTTCTCGAAGCAGAACACCTGCTCGACGGAGGGGAGATGCGACAGTTCCGAGGTCCGGTCGGTCCACGCGTCCAGGACCAGGCGGGCCTGCTCCTCGGTGAGGCTCGCGAAGGAGGCGTCGTGGTCCGAGGTGAAGCAGACCACCTCGCAGCGCCCGGAGTCGCCGGCCAGCGAGGGGAAACGGTTCTCGAAGACCACGACGTCGTACGACGAGTCCGGGATCTCGCTCAGCCGGTCGCCCTGGGTCGGGCAGAGCGGGCACTGGTCGGCCGGCGGGTGGTAGGTGCGGCCCTGCCGGTGCGAGGCGATCGCCACCTGGTCGCCGAGCAGCGGATCCCGGCGGACCTCCGAGGTGGTGTGCGTCCGCTCCAGCGGACGGCGGTCCACCGCGTCCCGCACGGTGTCGTCGCGCAGGTCGTAGTAGATGAGTTCGCGACCGTCGGCCAGCCGGGTCGAGGTCTTCTTCACTGCGGACTCCCGTTGATCGAGCCAGCCAACCATCAAACAGAACCGAACACACCAAAACACAACTCACCACCCCAGTCAACATCGCAATCAATCAAGGTGAGACAACGAAAGTGTTGAATTGCTGGGTGCAGAACCCCACAGATGCCCCCGTATCCCCCACATCGCTCGCGACGGATCTCACCACGGACCTCGCGGCGGGGCTGCGGCTCCCGACCAACGGCCTGGACTACACGATCCTGGCGATCTACTTCCTCGTGGTGCTGGGCATCGGCTTCGCGGCCCGCCGCTCGGTGAAGACCAGCCTCGACTTCTTCCTCTCCGGGCGGTCACTGCCCGCCTGGATCACCGGCCTCGCCTTCATCTCGGCGAACCTGGCCGCGACCGAGATCCTCGGCATGGCCGCCAACAGCGCGCAGTACGGCGCCTACACCGTGCACTGGTACTGGATCGGCGCCATTCCGGCCATGGTCTTCCTGGGCCTGGTGATGATGCCCTTCTACTACGGAAGCAAGGTCCGCTCGGTCCCCGAGATGCTGCTCCTCCGCTTCGACAGAGCCGCACACCTGCTCAGTTCGATCCTGTTCGCCTTCGCGGCCATCCTGATCGCCGGTGTGAACCTGTACGCCCTGGCGATCGTCGTGGAGGCGCTGCTGGGCTGGCCGCAGTGGGTGGCGATCGTGGTCGCCGGCGCGTTCGTGCTGGCGTACATCACCCTCGGCGGTCTCTCCTCGGCCATCTACAACGAGGTGCTGCAGTTCTTCGTGATCCTGGCGGCGCTCATCCCGCTCTCCGTGCTCGGCCTGAAGAAGGTGGGCGGCTGGGGCGGCCTGGTCGACAAGCTCACCGCCACCCACGGCCACAACTTCACCACCGCCTGGGGCGGCACCGGCATCGGCTCCGCCAACCCGCTCGGCGCGAACTGGCTGACCATCGTCCTCGGCCTCGGCTTCGTGCTCTCCTTCGGCTACTGGACGACGAACTTCGCCGAGGTGCAGCGGGCCCTGTCGGCGAAGAACCTCTCCGCCGCCCAGCGCACCCCGCTGATCGCCGCCTACCCGAAGATCTTCATCGTCTTCCTGGTGATGATCCCGGGGCTGGTCGCCGCCGCGCTGGTGCCGAACATCGGGACCGCGAAGTCCGGTCTCCAGTACAACGACGCGATCCCGTACCTGATGTCGCAGCTGCTGCCCAACGGCGTGCTCGGTATCGCGGTGACCGGTCTGCTGGCGGCCTTCATGGCGGGCATGGCCGCCAACGTGTCGTCCTTCAACACCGTGTTCACCACCGACATCTGGGCGAAGTACGTGGTGAAGGGCCGCGAGGACGGCTACTACGTGCGCTTCGGACGGCTCATCACCGCGATCGGCGTCTGCGCGTCCATCGGCACGGCGTTCCTGGCGTCGTCCTTCTCGAACATCATGAGCTACCTCCAGACGCTGTTCTCCTTCTTCAACGTGCCGATGTTCGTCGTCTTCGTCGTCGGCATGTTCTGGAAGCGGGCCTCGGCGAAATCCGGCTTCTGGGGGCTGCTCGCGGGGACCGTGACCGCGATGGTCAACTACTTCGTCCTCTACAAGAGGGGAATCATCAGCATCCCCTCCGACCAGGGCGCCAACTTCGTCTCGGCGATCGCCGGGTTCGTCGCGGGGGCGGTGGTGATGGTGATCGTGTCCCTGTTCACCGCGCCGAAGCCGGAGGCGGAGCTGGCCGGGCTCGTCTACGGCACGACGTCCCCCGGCATGGCCGAGGCACCCGCGCCCGGTGACGAGGCCTGGTACCGGCGGCCGACGCTGCTGGGATGGGGGGCGGTGGTCCTCGCGGCCCTCTGCTACATCCCGTTCTCGTTCTGATCGCCGTCGCTGGAGAATGGAGAGAGGAGACACCATGACCGACGACTCCGGGCACTCCGGGTTCCACTACTCCGAGCAGGACGTCCAGCGGGAGGTCACCGAGCTGCAGGGGCGGTCGGCGACCGCCGCGCGGATCTTCGACCTGCGGCGGATCATCGGTGGGTTGTTCGTGCTGTACGGGATCATCGTCACGATCACCGGGATCACCGACTCGCAGGCCGAGATCGACAAGGCACAGGGGATCAACATCAACCTGTGGACCGGGATCGGGATGCTGTTGCTGGGGGTGTTCTTTCTGGTGTGGCTGTGGCTGCGGCCCACTCCGCCGCCGGTTCCTTCGGTGGAAGGAGAGAAGGAGGCGGAGTAAGCAGTCAGTTGTCTGCGGGTGCGTGGGGGCTGGTCGCGCAGTTCCTCGCGCCCCTGGGTAGGGGCCCTGCCGTCGGCTAAAGGTCCAGCCCTGTTGAATTGTTGAGTGGGCCGGCCCTGTCCAGGAGGCCTGTCCGTGCCGCCAGCGCCGCCGCTTCCAGCCTTGACCCCACGCCCAGCTTCATCAGTACGCGCTGTACATGGGTGCGGGCCGTGCTCGGGGCGATGCCCATGCCGGCGGCGATGATGCGGGTGTCCTCGCCGTCGGCGACGCGGACCAGGACCTCCACCTCCCTGGGGGTGAGTATCTGCAGGAGGCGCTGACCCTCGTCGTCGGGCTGGGCGGCCGGGTTGAGGAGTTCACCGAAGGCGCCCTGGAGCAGGGCGGGCGCGACGGCGGCCTCCCCGGCCCGCGCCTTCATGATCGCCCGCTCGACGCCCTCGATCCGCTCGTCGTGCCGTACGTACCCGGAGGCGCCCGCCGCGAAGGCCGCCGCGATACCCCGCGGGGACGGCACCGGGCCCAGCACCAGCACCGCGACCTGCGGCCGCTCCTTCTTGATCCGTATCACCGGGTCGAAGATCCCCGGTTCGGCCGGGGTCGCCGTGCCGAGCAGGCACACCTCGGGGGCCCGCGTGATCACGAGTTCGGCCGCGCCCGCCGCCGGTGCCGCCGCGGCCAGCACCCGGTGGCCGCGCAGTTTCAGCGCCGAGGCCAGCGCCTCCGCGAGCAACCGGTGGTCGTCGACCACCATGAGCCGCACTCCCATAGAGCAACCCCCCAGTCCCCCCAATGGATGCCCCACTATGGATGCCCACTGGTCCCCATGGACAGAGGGCCCCCCGGCACCCCGTCCTTCATGCCCCCGGAAGCTACACGCTTGTTCGACGTTGCGCTGCCCCTACTCATGAGAAGTGCCCCGGATCGGAGGAATCTCAAGGTTTTCTCGTATTCGAGGGTGAAGAGCGCGTATCAGCCGCCCGCGCCGAAGGCGGTGACCAGGTACTGCCTGGCCGACGAGGACGGGTCGGGCGCGTGGGCGAACGGGGCGGACAGGTAGAGGCGGCCCTGCGAGTAGCGGACCTCGGCGTACTCGGGTGACATGGTGTTCTCCACGTCCTTGACCGCCGTGGTCGCCGGGTTCTCCAGCAGCTTGGTCTCCTTGAACGAGCCGCCGTCGATGCTGACGACCTGGGCGCCCTTGTCGTACGGCGCGTTCTTGTACGCGATCAGATCGGGACCGTCCATGCGCAGGGGCGTGATCGTGTAGTTGTTCCCGGCGTCGGCGCGCTGGCCGGTCTGCTTGCCGGTGCCCAGGTCGAAGGCGACGATCTCGTTGGTCCTCGTGGACTCCCCGTCTCCGTCGTGCTGTTCGGTCGCCAGGTACAGCCTGTCGTTTCCGACCACCACTCCCGTGCACTTCTCCAGTTCGTAGATGCCGTCGCAGCGGGCCGCGTAGTCGCTGCCCGGCGTGGAGATGCGGGTGCGCAGGGCGCCGGTCCTGGAGTCGATGGAGAAGACGTCCGAGAAGCCGCTGCCGTCGCCGGCGCTGTCGTTGACGTCGGCGGCCACCACCAGGGGGTCGGTGGACACGACGCTCGCGTAGTCGATCCCTGCGGTCATCGGGTACTCGGAGAGCACCTTGCCGGAGACCGGGTCGAGGGTCTGGATGTGCAGCCGGCCGGTGTCGCCGCTGCCGCACCTGCGGACCGCGACCAGCTTGGCGCCGCCGCCGTAGCCGGCGTCGTAGCAGCTGTCGGCCGCCTTCGGCTGCCAGCGGACCGTGCCGGAGGCGAGGTCGAAGGCGGCGCCACCGCTGGAACCGCCGACCGCGACCGTCTGCTGAGCGACCGTCACATTGTCGAAGCTGACCGGGACGTCACCGGACTTGATCGTCCTGGTCCACAGTTTCCGGCCGGCGTTCAGGTCGATCGCGGCGACCTGGGTGCAGCCGGCCGTGGAGCCCTGGGCGGGCGTCCTCGGCTGGAAGACGACGGCGGTCCGGCCGTCGGCGCTGACGTGCCCGGTGGCGCGGCAGACCGGGCCGGGCAGGGGGACCGTCCAGAGCCTGGCGCCGGAACCGGGGTCGTAGCCGGTGATCTCGGCGATGCCGGTCTTGGCGTACACCTTGCCGGTGAGCCAGGAACCGGCGGTGACCGTGGTGTCCTCAGCCGTGGGCAGCGGGATCTGGAAGAGGACCTTGGCGGCGGTGTCCGGCGGCACCTTCTCGGTGCCCTTGCCGTGCGCGCCGCCGCCGGCGTGGGCGGTGTCGCCCTTCCTGCCGTCTCCGCCGGAGGACCTGGCGTACCAGATGCCGCCGCCGATGATCAACGCGATCGCGACGACCGCGGCGACGACGATCAGCAGCACGGCGTTGTTGCGCCCGCCGGGGGCGGGAGCGGGGCCGCCGGCCTGGGCGCCGGGGTAGCCGAAGCCGTGACTCGGCGGCTGGGCGTACGGGTTGTGGGCCGGAGGCTGGTGCGGATAGCCGTAGCCGGGCGGCGGGGGCGGTTGGTGCGGGTAGCCGTAGCCCGGCTGCTGGGGCGGTTGATGCGGGTAGCCGTAGCCCGGCTGCTGGGCGTACGGGTTCGGCGGCTGGTCGGGCGGGGGCGGCTGGGTCATGGCGGGGTTACCTCGGAAGACGGCTGGGACGGCGTGCGGCGCTGGACGGCGAGTGACGGGTCCCGCTCAGTTGCCGAAGGCCATCATCAGCTTCTCCTTCGCGTCGTCGCCGCCGGTGAGCCGCGTGGTGGAGAGGTAGAAGCGGCCGCCGGTCCAGTCGACCGCGCCGTCGTAGAAGCCGCTCTCGATCTCGGCGGTGTGCCGCGGGTTCTGCAGCAGCCTGGTGGTGCGGTGGGTGGCGCCCGCGGTCGGGACCGACACGACCTGGCCGCCCGCGTCGTACGACGGCCGTACGTACGCGACGAGTCTGCCGCCCTCGGCCTTCATCGGGTACATCGACTCGTCCGTCGGGGACTTCACACGCCACTTCGCCGTGCCGTCGGCGAGGCTGATCGCGACGATCTCGTTGGCGCCCCCACGCACGTCGGTCGGCAGGTAGAGGGTGTTCGCGTCGGCGGCCACGCCCTGGCAGCCCTGGAGATCACGGTCGAGGCCCGCGAAGCCGCACTGGGGCGCGAACTTCTCGTCCACCTTCACCTCGGTACGGAAGGTGCCCCGGGCGTCCAGGACCGAGATGTTCCAGGCCTTCTTCTCCTCGTTGGTCAGGTAGACCACGAGCGGGTCGACGGAGTAGGTCCGCTCGACCGTCCAGCCCTTCTTCACCGGCCGCGTCCACTCGACCCTGCCGGTGGCCGGGTCGAGTCGGGATATCTCGTCGTGTGCGTTGCTGCCACCGGCGGCGCAGGAGGCCACCTCGACCAGCCGGTCGGTGCCGCCGGCGAACGCGGTCGGGAAGCAGGCAGCGCCGTATTTCTTCTTGTCGTACAGCTTGGCGCCGCTGCCGATGTCGTATGCCGTGCCCGACTCGGAGCGGCCCACCATCAGCGTCTTTCCGCTGATGGTCAGCTCGATGCTGAGCGCGCTGTCGAACAGGCCGCCGTCGGCGACGGTCGCGGTCCAGCCCTTCCTGCCGGTGTCCAGGTCGATCTGCTGCAGCCGGTTGCACTTGGCGCGGTCGCTGGTACCGCTCATGTAGGCCACGACGACCTTGTCGTCCGCGGACTTCCGCGCGGTGACCGCACAGATCTTCTGCGGGAACGTGATCGGGGCCCAGGCCGGGACGCCGTCGGCCACCCGGTAGGCGAAGACCTGCTTGTACGCCGCCTTCACCGCCGTCTTCCGGGTGATCCACATGCCGGGTGCGTCCGCGCCGGAGGCGGGGGCGTCGGGGGCCGACTTGTACCAGAGCACCTTGGCCTCGCCGGAGGTGCGGCCCGCGTTGAGGTCCTCCGGGTCCGCGCCGCCGGCGCCGCTGCCGTCGCCGGGGTCGACGGGGGTGCCGGAGGCCTTCGGGTCTTCGGACTGCCGGGCGACCGGTGTCCTGCCGTGGTCCCCGGTGGCGGTCACGGCGTACACCGTGCCGCCGACGACCAGCAGGCCCGCCACCGCCGCCGCGACGATCAGCGCGGGCTTCCCCTTGACCGGCCCGCCGCCTCCGCCGGGAGGTGGGGGCGTCCCCGGTCCGCCGGGGACACCCCCGAAGTACTGCGGCTGCTGCGGGGGGTAGCCGTAACCGGGCTGCGCCCCGTACGGGCCCGGCGTGCCGTAGGGGCCGGGGGCGGGCTGCGGCGGGTGGCCATGACCGGGCTGCGGCGGGGGCGCGCCGAAGCCGCCTTGGGCGGGGGGCTGTTGCGGGGGTGCGCCGAAACCGCCCTGCGCAGAGGGCTGCGGCGGAAGCGCGCCGAAGCCGCCCTGCGCAGAGGGCTGTTGCGGGGGTGCGCCGAAACCGCCCTGCGCAGAGGGCTGCGGCGGAAGCGCGCCGAAACCGCCCTGCGGGGAGGGCTGTTGCGGGGGTGCGCCAAAACCGCCCTGCGCAGAGGGCTGCGGCGGAAGCGCGCCGAAACCGCCCTGCGCAGAGGGCTGCGGCGGAAGCGCGCCAAAACCGCCCTGCGCAGAGGGCTGCGGCGGAAGCGCGCCGAAACCGCCCTGCGCAGAGGGCTGTTGCGGGGGTGCGCCGAAACCGGCCTGTGCGGAGGGCTGCGGCGAAGGCGCACCAAAACCGGCCTGTGCGGAGGGCTGTTGCGGGGGTGCGCCGAAACCGGCTTGCATGGGCGGCTGTTGGGGGTAGTCGACGCCGTCGGCCGGCGGCGGTGGCTGGTCCTGCGGTGCTCCGAAAGCGCCGTGCGGCGGCTCGCCGGGCGGCTGTGTCATCAGCGTTCTTCCCCCTCGTTCACTGATTTCGAGCCATGCCCAAGGCCGGTGACGGTACCGCGACAGCGCTCAGGCAGTTCTCAGGCTGACCTTTCTACCACCCGGCACCGACCGCCCACGGGCCCGTGTCTGCCGCTGTTCCCAAGGGAGAACCGGCCCGTGATGCCGCCGTTACGCGCCTCCACGCCCTCTTCACCGGGCCCTCGCAAGGGGGTCGCGCGCGGGCCCGGGAGAGGCTGATTCACGCCGGTGGGGCGGCCAGACGTCGGCTGCCTGGCGTCGGCTGCCAGGCGTCGACTGCTAGGCGTCCTCCGCCAACTCCAGCCAGCGCATCTCCAGTTCCTCCCGCTCACCGGCCAGGTCGCGCAGCTGCGCGTCGAGTTCGGCGACCTTCGCGAAGTCGGTGGCGTCCGCGGCGATCTGGTCGTGCAGCTTGGTCTCCTTCTCGGAGATGCGGTCCAACTGCCGCTCGATCTTCTGGAGTTCCTTCTTGGCGGCCCGCTGGTCGGCGGCGCTCCGCTCGGTCGTGGCGGCCTTGGGAGCAGCGGCCGCGGCGGTGGCGGCGACCGCCTCCTCCATGGCCTGCCGGCGTTCCAGGTACTCGTCGATGCCGCGCGGCAGCATCCGCAGGGTGGCGTCGCCGAGGAGGGCGAAGACGCGGTCGGTGGTGCGCTCGACGAAGAACCGGTCGTGGGAGATGACGATCATCGAGCCGGGCCAGCCGTCGAGGACGTCCTCCAGCTGGGTGAGGGTCTCGATGTCGAGGTCGTTGGTGGGCTCGTCGAGGAAGAGGACGTTCGGCTCGTCCATGAGCAGGCGCAGCAGCTGGAGCCGACGGCGCTCACCGCCGGACAGGTCGCCGACCGGCGTCCACTGCTTCTCCTTGTTGAAGCCGAACGTCTCGCACAGCTGCCCGGCGGTCATCTCGCGCCCCTTGCCGAGGTCGACGCGCTCGCGGACCTGCTGGACCGCCTCCAGGACACGGGTGTTCGGGTTCAGCTCGGCGACCTCCTGGGAGAGGTAGGCGAGCTTGACGGTCTTGCCGACGGCGATCCGGCCGCCCGCCGGCTGCGCCTCGCCCTCGGTGCGCGCGGCCTCGGCCATGGCGCGCAGCAGGGAGGTCTTGCCCGCGCCGTTGACGCCGACCAGGCCGATGCGGTCGCCGGGACCGAGCTGCCAGGTGACGTGCTTGAGCAGCACCTTGGGGCCGGCCTGGACGGTCACGTCCTCCAGGTCGAAGACGGTCCTGCCGAGCCGGGAGGAGGCGAACTTCATCAGCTCGGAGGTGTCGCGCGGCGGCGGCACGTCCTTGATCAGCTCGTTGGCGGCCTCGACCCGGAAACGCGGCTTGGAGGTGCGGGCGGGGGCGCCGCGGCGCAGCCAGGCCAGCTCCTTGCGGACCAGGTTCTGCCGCTTGGTCTCCTCGGTGGCCGCGATCCGTTCGCGCTCCGCGCGGGCGAAGACGTAGTCGGAGTAGCCGCCCTCGTACTCGTAGACGGCGCCCCGCTGCACGTCCCACATGCGGGTGCAGACCTGGTCGAGGAACCAGCGGTCGTGGGTGACGCAGACCAGCGCCGAGCGGCGCTCGCGCAGGTGCCGGGCGAGCCAGGCGATGCCCTCGACGTCCAGGTGGTTCGTCGGCTCGTCGAGGACGAGCAGGTCCTGCTCCTCGATGAGCAGCTTGGCGAGCGCGATGCGCCGCCGCTCACCGCCGGAGAGCGGCCCGATGACGGTGTCCAGGCCCTTGGGGAAGCCCGGCAGGTCCAGTCCCCCGAAGAGACCGGTCAGGACGTCCCTGACCTTCGCGTTGCCGGCCCACTCGTGGTCGGCCATGTCACCGATGACCTCGTGCCGGACGGTGGCGGCCGGGTCGAGGGAGTCGTGCTGGGTGAGGACGCCGAGGCGCAGCCCGCCGGAGTGCGTGACGCGGCCGGTGTCGGCCTCCTCCAGCTTGGCGAGCATCCGGATGAGGGTGGTCTTGCCGTCGCCGTTGCGGCCCACCACACCGATCCGGTCCCCCTCCGACACGCCGAGCGAGACGCCGTCCAGCAGGGCACGGGTGCCGTAGACCTTGCTGACGTTCTCGACATTGACCAGGTTGACGGCCATTTCACTCCTGCGCACGGGGGTCGGTCAGCCTTCTAGCGTAGGGCCTCGGGGGTGGGGGGCGGGCGCGTGCCTTCCACTTCGCCGCGATCGGCCTGCTGGTCAGCGGCCTGATCTGACCGCGAGCGACGAACTCTGAACGGGACAGCCCCTCAGATCACCGTCGCACCCGGCGCGGGGGACGCTGCCGTGCGGGTTGTGCGGCAGGTGGCGGAGGTGCGGAGGGCCTGGGAGACCTTCTGGGCGGAGGCGGTGTCGCGGACCAGGAACGCCGTGGTGGGACCGGAACCGGAGACCAGGGCGGCGAGCGCGCCGGCCGCGCGTCCCGCCGCCAGGGTGTCCGCGAGTTCCGGGAAGAGGGAGAGCGCGGCGGGCTGGAGGTCGTTGGAGACGGTGGCGGCGAGCGCGTCGGCGTCGCCCTTGGCGAGGGCGTCGAGGAGGTCGCGGGAGGCGACCGGCTCGGGGATCTCGTGCCCCTCGGCCAGCCGGTCGAACTCGCGGAAGACCGCCGGGGTCGACAGGCCGCGCTCGGCCATGGCGAACACCCAGTGGAAGGTGGCGCCGGTTTCCAGCGCCGTCAGTCGCTCGCCTCGTCCGATACCGAGGGCGGCGCCGCCGACCAGGCTGAACGGCACGTCGCTGCCCAGTTCGGCGCAGATGGCGAGGAGTTCGGCGCGGGAGGCGCCGGCGCGCCAGAGCTCGTTGCAGGCGAGCAGCGCGCCCGCGCCGTCCGCGCTGCCCCCGGCCATGCCGCCGGCGACCGGGATGTCCTTGGCGATGTGGATGTGCACCGCCGGTTCGATGCCCCGGCGCGCGGCGAGCGCGACGGCGGCGCGGGCGGCGAGGTTGGTGCGGTCGAGGGGGACCTGGTCGGCGTCCGGGCCCCCGCAGGTGACGGTCAGCTCGTCGGCGGGCGTGACGGTGACCTCGTCGTAGAGGCCGACGGCGAGGAAGACGTTGGCCAGGTCGTGGAAGCCGTCGGGGCGGGCGGCACCCACCGCGAGCTGGACGTTGACCTTGGCGGGGACGCGTACCGTGACGCTCACTGACCGGACTCCCTGTGCTCGGCGATCCTCGCGAACTCTTCCACGGTCAGCGCCTCCCCGCGGGCCTGCGGGGAGACCCCGGCCGCGACCAGCGCCGCCTCCGCGGCCGCCGCGGACCCGGCCCAGCCGGCCAGCGCCGCCCGCAGGGTCTTGCGGCGCTGCGCGAACGCCGCGTCGACGACCGCGAAGACCTCGCGCCGCGACGCCGTCGTCTTGAGCGGCTCCGCGCGCCGGACGAGCGAGACGAGCCCGCTGTCGACGTTGGGCGCGGGCCAGAAGACGTTGCGTCCGATGGCGCCGGCCCGCTTCACCTCGGCGTACCAGTTGGCCTTGACGGACGGCACGCCGTACACCTTGTTGCCGGGTGCGGCGGCGAGCCGGTCGGCGACCTCGGACTGCACCATCACCAGCGTCCGCTCGATGCTCGGGAAGGTGTCGAGCATGTGCAGCAGGACGGGGACGGCGACGTTGTAGGGGAGGTTCGCGACGAGCGCGGTCGGCGGCGGGCCGGGCAGCTCGGTGACGTGCATCGCGTCGGAGTGGACCAGCGCGAACCGGTCCGCGCGCGCCGGCATGCGCGCCGCGATCGTCGCGGGCAGGGCGCCGGCCAGCACGTCGTCGATCTCGACGGCGGTGACCCGGTCGGCGACCTCCAGGAGCGCGAGCGTGAGGGACCCGAGCCCGGGGCCGACCTCCACCACGACGTCGTCCGGGCGGACCTCGGCGGTGCGGACGATACGGCGGACCGTGTTGGCGTCGATCACGAAGTTCTGGCCGCGCTGCTTGGTGGGGCGTACACCGAGCGCTGCCGCGAGTTCACGGACGTCGGCCGGGCCGAGGAGGGCGTCGGGGGTGGGGCTGCTCACGGGACAAGGGTACGGGCCGCCGGGGGCGCCTCCGGCCGGTCGCCCGTGCGGCCGCTTCCCCGGTCACTTGTGGAGCCGGGCCCCGCAGTGCGGCCAGGGCGTGGCGCCGCGGCTCACGTAGAGCTTCTTCGCGCGGAACGTCTGCTCCTCGGCCGAGGCGTCCTGCGGGCGGCCGCTGCCGCCGAGGCTGTGCCAGGTGTGGGTGTCGAACTGGTACAGCCCGCCGTACGTGCCGGAGGGGTCCACCGCGTGCGGGCGGCCGCCCGACTCGCAGGCGGCGAGACCGTGCCAGTTCAGGCCCTCGGCGCCCTTCACCGAGTCCGGGTGCGGCTTGGTCCCCACCCTGACGAGCTGGGTGCGCGGCCGGCGCACCGTCTCGGACGTCTCGCGGCGCGGCTTCTGCCGGACCCCGTTGACGGTCCGCAGGTAGTAGGTCACCCGGCGCAGACCCGGCCGCCCCGCCCGCTCGATCACCTCGGTGCCCTTGAACAGGGTCGGGTCCGCGGTCCGCCGCACCTCGAACGGGATGATCTGCTCCTGCACCTCCCTGCTGCCCGTGACACGCAGCACGGTCACCGTCTGCCCGTCGCGCGGGAAGGCGGACGGGGGCACGGAGGTGGTGTCCTGGCCGTGCAGGGTGACCCCGGCCTCCGCGACGGCCTCGCGGACGGTCGCGGCGTTGGTGCGGATGGTCCGGGTCCGGCCGTCCGCCACGATCGTGACCGTGCGCTCGGTGCGCACGTCGAGCGCGAGCCCGGCGCGGCCGATGCGCTGGGAGCGTGCGGCCGACAGGTACGCGCCCTCGGCGCGCACCCCCAGCTGCCTGAGTGCCCCGTCCACCGTGCCCGCCGTCGTCCACACCTCGCGCCGTTGGCCGTCCAGCGTGAGCCGCACGGGGCGGCCGTAGCGCACCGCGACCTCGTCGCCGCTGGCCAGCGGGGTGCCGGGGGCGGGGGCGACGACGTCGTGCGTCCCGACCGGCACGCCCTGCTCGGCCAGCAGGCCGGTCACGTCGTCCGCGAACGTATGCAGGGTGCGCGGCCTGCCGTCCACGGTCAGCTCGATCGCCTTGTCCTTGGCGAGGAACGCGGTGGTGCCGCCCGCGAGGAACGCCACCACGAGCGCCTGCGGCAGCAGACGGCGCACGGCGGACTCCGGGCGCCTGGCGTACCGCGCCCTGCGCCGGCGTGCGGCGCGCCGGCCCGCCATGGCGTGGGCGCCTCCGTCGCGCGCTTCCTTCGGCACGCCGCGCTCGCCCTGCCGGGGCAGCACCGGCTCACTCCGGTGCGCCTGCGCCGCGACCTCGTACGCCGGGCGGTACGTGTCGGCGCCGTACGGCGTGCCGTAGCCCAGCGTCCGCGCGTCGTGCAGGCCGTACGCCGTCCCGTGCACGCCATGGGTCCCTTGCGCGCCGTACGGCCCCTGCGCGCCGTACAACCCGTGCGCGCCGCGCACGCCAGGCGCGCCGTAGGGGCCGTACGCCCCAGACGTCTCGTACTGCGGTGTGCTCACGCCGACACGCTCCAGAGGGCCAGAGGGGTCCGGATCGGGCCACCAGAACCTAGCGGAGCGCCCGTCACTCTCCAAAGCGGCACGACTACCCAGAGTGGCGTACGGACCGGGTGCGCGCCCCCGCGAGCGTTATCGCCCGGTTATGATCGGTACACCCTCAGTAATCGAAGGCGCGCGCCGTGTTCGCGCCCAGGGCCGCCGCCAGGGTGTCCTCGTCGATGCCGCGCACCGCGGCCAGCGCCCGCACCGTGACCGGAACGAGATACGGCGCGTTGGGCCGTCCGCGGTACGGAGCCGGGGTCAGGAAGGGCGCGTCGGTCTCCACCAGCAGCAGTTCGAGCGGCGCCACCGCCACGGCGTCCCGCAGGTTCTGGGCGTTCTTGAAGGTGACGTTGCCGGCGAAGGACATGAAGTAGCCCTCGCGGGCGCACTCCTCGGCCATCTCGGCGTCCCCGGAGTAGCAGTGGAACACCGTCCGCTCGGGGGCGCCCTCCTCCTTGAGGACGCGCAGGACGTCGGCGTGGGCGTCGCGGTCGTGGATGACCAGGGCCTTGCCGTGCCGCTTGGCGATCTCGATGTGGGCGCGGAAGGAGCGCTCCTGGGCGGCCTTGCCCTCGGGCCCGGTGCGGAAGTAGTCGAGGCCGGTCTCGCCGACGCCCCTGACCTGGGGCAGCCCGGCCAGCCGGTCGATCTCGGCCAGGGCCTCGTCCAGCGCGGCGTCACCGCCGGGCACCCGCGCCCCCTGCCGCGACCGCCCTCCCCCGGCCCCAGGGGGCTGGGAGGTGCCCCCAGGATCACCGTGCACGATGCGCGGTGCCTCGTTCGGGTGCAGGGCGACGGCCGCGTGGACGTTCTCGTGCGCGGCGGCGGTGTCGGCCGCCCATTGCGAGCCCTTGAGGTCGCAGCCGACCTGGACGACGGTCGTCACGCCCACCGACGCGGCCTTCGCGAGCCCCTCCTCGACCGTTCCGGACTGCATGTCGAGGTGGGTGTGCGAGTCGGCGACGGGCACCCGGAGGGGTTCCGGGAGCGGCGGCGCCGTGTTCTTGTCGGCCGGGCGCGCGGCCGTACCGGAGGCGTTCGAAGGCATGCCCCGATCCTACGAAAGGGGCATGCCCGCCGGATCCGCGCCCGGGTCAGCTCGCCTTGCGCTGGAAGGGGTGCAGGAGGTCCGACAGGTGCCAGTGGTGCACCGCCCTGACCTCCGCGGCCGGCCCGGTCCCCGCGCTCTCCTGCCCGGCGGAACGATCCCGCACCGACGGCTGGCGCGCGCGCTGCGCGGCGTTCCGCACCGACGAGACCTGGCCCGCGCGCATGATCCGCAGGACCTGGCCGTCGCAGTTCTGACAGGAGGGCCTGCTCAACGGCGACGGAACGACCCGGCCGTTGGCCACGTACCTGACGAACTCGTGGTTGTCGGCGTCGGTGTGGTGCTCTATCTCGTACGACTGCTCCCAGCCGTGCCCGCACCGCATGCAGGCGAAGGAATACGACTCGTGGACGACTGCCGTGGCCGCTCCGTGGAGGCCGGTCTGCCCTGCGATCTCACTCATGCCAGCTCCTCTTGTCCGCGTGGACAAGCACGCACCCCCGGCGCGGGATTCCCCCCGGAATCCCATGGGGGTGAGGGACGGGTGCGTCCCTGCTGACCAGTGGACGCCTTCACCGACGCGAATGCGACCGGCCTGCCGAGTGTTGGAGGCGATTTGGCGGTCGCTTGCCGAATCGGCCTTTTCGCAGGGGGATTGGCTTTGCCTTTCCCGCCCCCGCTTTACCGTGCCGTGGGGCGCGCGCTCAGAGGAGAAGCCTCCCGCTCAGAGGACCCATCCCCGCAGGTCAGGGGCGCGCGCTCAGGAGAGGAGCGGCGCGCTCAGAGATCAGGGAGCGCCCCTGGGAGACCCGGGCCCCGCGGCGCCCCGCAAGGGGCGCGGGGAACTGCGCGACCGGCCCCCGTCACCCCCCACCCGACTACACAGGAGCAACCACGACGGCGCTCAACGCCCCTCCCCCTCAGCCCGCTTGGAGGCCACCACCGCGTCGAACACCACCCGCTTGGGAATCCCCGCCTCGACCGCCACCGCCGCGATCGCCTCCTTCCGCCGCTCCCCGGCCTCCTCCCGCACCCGCACCCGACGCACCAGCTCCGCCGCGTCGAGTTCCTCGGCCCCCCGCTCCGGCGCGCCCTCCACGACCACGGTGATCTCGCCGCGCACCCCGTCGGCGGCCCACACCGCCAGCTCGGCCAGCGGACCGCGCCGTACCTCCTCGTACGTCTTGGTCAGCTCGCGGCAGACGGCGGCCCGCCGCTCGGCGCCGAAGACCTCGGCCATGGCGGCGAGGGTGTCGTCGAGACGGTGCGGGGCCTCGAAGTAGACGAGGGTGCGGCGCTCCTCGGCCACCTCGGCCAGCCGGGAGCGGCGCTCACCCGCCTTGCGCGGCAGGAAGCCCTCGAAGCAGAACCGGTCGACGGGCAGCCCCGACAGCGCGAGCGCGGTGAGCACGGCGGACGGCCCCGGGACGGCGGTGACCCGGATCTCCTTCTCCACGGCGGCCGCCACCAGCCGGTACCCGGGGTCGGAGACGGACGGCATCCCGGCGTCGGTCACGAGCAGCACGCGCGCGCCGCCGACGAGTTCCTCGACCAGCTCCGGGGTGCGGGCGGCCTCGTTGCCCTCGAAGTAGGACACCACGCGCCCCTTGGGGGTGACGCCCAGCGCCTGGGTGAGCCACCGCAGCCGCCGCGTGTCCTCGGCCGCGATCACGTCGGCGCCGGTCAGCTCCGCGGCGAGCCGGGGCGGGGCGTCCGAGACGTCGCCGATGGGGGTGCCTGCGAGGACAAGGGTTCCAGTCACGGCTCCATCCTCGCAGCCGCCACCGACATCGCCGTCCCCACCGGCGACGCCGCCTCTACCGGCAGCACCGCACCCACCGACAGCACCGCACCCATCGGCGACACCGCCCCCGGGCGCCCCGCCGCCGAACGCAAAGGAACCGACGTGAAGACCCATTGCACGGGACTCACACAGAACGGTTCCCTACGATGGCGCGGTGACCAGTACCGCGTCCTCCACGGACACCCGGCAGGGCCAGGCGGCGCTCGACGAGCGGCCGGCGTGGCAGCAGCGGCTGCGCCGGTTCGGCTACCCGGCCGGCCGCCCCTCGCACACGGCGCACGTCACCGGCGGCAGAGACTCCGCGGGCTCCGGCGCGCCCGCCGATGTCGTCGACCGGCTGGTGCCGCCGTATGCCGAGCCCAGCTCCCGGCTGTGGCTCGCCCTGGGCGTGCCCCCGGTGCTCGCCGGGCGGATCACGCGCTGGTCGGGCTGGGGCGGGCCGCTCCTGGTGACGCTGGTGGCGGGGCTGCTGCGGTTCTGGAACCTGGGCAGCCCCAAGGCGGTGATATTCGACGAGACGTACTACGCGAAGGACGCGTGGGCGCTCGTCCACCGCGGTTTCGAGGTCAACTGGGACAAGAACGCCAACGACCTGATCCTGCAGAAGGCGGGCCACGTCGGCATCCCGGTGGACGCGGCGTATGTCGTGCACCCGCCGGTCGGCAAGTACGTCATCGGCCTCGGGGAGCTGGTCTTCGGCTTCAACCCGTTCGGCTGGCGGTTCATGACGGCGCTCCTGGGCACGCTGAGCGTGCTGCTGCTGTGCCGGATCGGGCGCCGGCTCTTCCGGTCCACGCTGCTGGGCTGCCTGGCGGGCGGGCTGATGGCGGTGGACGGCCTGCACTTCGTGATGAGCCGCACCTCGCTGCTCGACGGGGTGCTGATGTTCTTCGTGCTGGCCGCGTTCGGCTGCCTGGTCATCGACCGGGACAAGGCACGGCAGAAGCTCGCGGCCGCGCTGCCGGCGGACACCGGCGGCCGGGTCCGGCCGGACGCGCGCGTGGCCGACGGTTTCCGCTTCGGCTGGCGTCCCTGGCGCTGGGGCGCGGGGGTGCTGCTCGGCCTCGCGATCGGCACCAAGTGGAACGGCCTGTACATCCTGGCCGCGTTCTGCCTGATGGCGCTGCTCTGGGACGTCGGCGCCCGCAGGGTGGCCGGTGCCCGGCATCCGTACAAGGCGGTCCTGGCGCACGACACGGGGATCACCCTCCTGGCGACGGTCCCGGTGGCGATCGCCGTGTACCTGGTCTCCTGGATCGGCTGGATCCTGTCCCCCACCGACGGCACCGGCGGCTACTTCCGCAACTGGGCGGCCACCGCGGGCCGGGGCGGCCACTGGACGTTCCTGCCGGACTGGCTGCGCAGCCTGTGGCACTACGAGCACGAGGTCTACCTGTTCCACGTCGGCCTGTCGACGCCGCACACGTACATGTCGAACCCGTGGTCCTGGCTGGTGCTGGGCCGCCCGGTGTCGTACTACTACGAGTCGCCGTCCCCGGGGGTCGACGGCTGCCCTGCCGACGCCGGGGAGAAGTGCGCCCGCGAGGTGCTCGCGATCGGCACCCCGCTGCTGTGGTGGGCGGCCTGCTTCGCGATCGTCTACGTTCTGTACCGGTGGGCGTTCCGCCGCGACTGGCGGGCCGGTGCCATCGCCTGCGGCATCGCGGCCGGTTACCTGCCCTGGTTCATGTACCAGGAGCGGACGATCTTCCTCTTCTACGCCGTCGTCTTCGTGCCGTTCCTGTGTCTGGCGGTGGCGATGATGATCGGCGCGATCATCGGCCCGCCGGGCTGCAGCGACACCCGCCGGCTGGTCGGCGCGTCGAGCGCGGGCGTCCTGGTGCTGCTGATCGTCTGGAACTTCATCTACTTCTGGCCGCTGTACACGGGCACGGCGATCCCCATCGACTCCTGGCGTTCCCGTATGTGGCTGGACACCTGGGTCTGAGTCCGCATTCCTGACCGCTGACGGGCCAACGGTTCGGCCAACAATCGGTCAACCGCTGTCACAGGGGCCCGCGACGACCTACAGTGCGCACCACGACCAGCTTTTTGAACGCGTTCACAAAATGCGGCAAAAGCTCACGGGGAGGGATTTTCGCACTATGCGCAAGGGGGTCAAGGGCACCCTGATCGGCGGGGTGTGCGCCGCCGTGCTGGGCGGCGGGGGTTACGGCGCCTACAACGTGCTGTCGGCGCTCCACGACGACGGCACACCGGCCGTGCGGACCGGCCCGCCGACGCAGGACGAGATCAGGGACACCACGCAGAAGTTCTTCACGGCCTGGGAGAAGGGCCAGTCGGTGACCGCGGCCTCGTACACGAACGACGCCGCCGACGCCGAACCCGTGCTCACGTCCTTCACCGACGTGGCGCACATCAAGGACGTGCGCATCACGCCCGGCAAGGCGACCGGGACCACCGTGCCGTACACCGTGAAGGCGACCGTGTCCTACGGGGGGAAGTCGAAGCCGCTCGCCTACCGGAGCCACCTGAGGATCGTGCGCGGCGAGACCACGCACCGCGCGCTCGTCGACTGGGACCCGTCGGTGGTCCACCCGCAGCTGCGGCGCGGCGACACCCTGTCCACCGGCGAGGCGGCGAGCCCGCCGATCGAGGCCGTGGACCGCGACGGCAAGGTCCTCTCCAAGGACCGGTACCCGTCCCTCGGCCCGATCCTGGACGAACTGCGCAGCCGCTACGGCGACAAGGCGGGCGGCACCCCCGGGGTGGAGCTGGTCATCCGGCACGCGTCCGCGGAGTCCGCCGACACCACGCTGCTGACCCTCAAGGAGGGCCGGGCGGGCACGCTGCGCACGACGCTCGACGCGCGTCTGCAGGCCGCCGCCGAGACCGCGGTGACGAAGTACGCCGAGTCGTCGGTGGTGGCCGTCAAACCGAGCACGGGCGAGGTGCTGGCGGTCGCCAACCACCGCGAGGACGGCTTCAACGCGGCCTTCCTCGGCGAACTGGCACCCGGCTCCACCATGAAGATCATCAGCGCGGCCACCCTCATCGACACCGGCCTGACCACGGCCGACGGCCCGGCGCCGTGCCCGCCGACCGCGACCTGGCAGAGCCAGACCTTCAGCAACCTCAAGGGGCTCCGGCCCGACGAGAAGGCCACCCTCTCGGACAGCTTCGCGCGCTCCTGCAACACGGCGTTCGTGAAGTACGCGGACTCGGTCCAGGTCGACTCGCTGACCAAGGAGGCCGAGGACCGGTTCGGGCTCGGTAAGAACAACTGGAAGGTCGGCATCCCGAGCTTCGACGGCCGGGTCCCCGCCTCCGGCGGCCCGGACACCGCGGCGAACCTGATCGGCCAGGGCCAGGTGCAGATGTCCCCGCTGAACATGGCCTCCGTGGCGGCGACCGCGATGACCGGGACCTTCCGGCAGCCGGTGCTCGTCCCGCAGAAGCTGGACGGGCGTGCGCTGGCCACCGCCAAGGGACTCTCGGCCACCACGGTCGCCCAGCTGCGGGCCATGATGAACCGCACCGCGACCAGCGGCACCGCGGCCGGTGTGATGCGCGGGCTGAGCGGCACCATCGGCGCCAAGACGGGCTCGGCGGAGGTCGACGGCCAGTCCAGGTCGAACAGCTGGTTCGCCGGCTACCGCAACGACGTCGCGGCCGCGGCCATGACCCAGGACGGCGGCCACGGCATCGACGCGGCCGGTCCGATTGTCGCAAGCGTGCTACGGATCGGAGGCTGACGTCACCCCCACAGGCCGGGACTCTAGGCTGGTGCCGTCGTTGGGGAGCGTGAGGGCTACGGGGCGGCGGGGACCCTGGGGAATGCGCGGAGGAACGGACCAGTGGGCAAGAGAAGGCGCGTCGCCGAGCGACGGAAGAACAGACCCGCCGTCATCGGCGGGTTGATCGCCGTCGTCGTCGGCGGTGCGGGCTTCGGCCTCTACGCGCTGTACGGCGGCGGCGCGGCCGACGCGGCGGCGCGGACGGCCGACCACAAGCCCGTCAAGACCGGCCCGCTCTCGGCCACCGAGGTGCAGACGACCGCGCGCACCTTCCTGTCGTCCTGGCAGCAGGGCAAGGTCACGCAGGCCGCCGCCGTCACCGACGACAGCAAGGCCTGCGTCAAGCTCCTCACCGGCTACGCCAAGGACGCCCATGTGACGGGCGTCACCCTCACCGAGGGCACCCGCACCGGCGACAAGGTCCCGTTCTCCGTCAAGGCGACCGTGTCGTACAAGGGCGTCAGCAAGCCGCTGTCGTACGACTCCGCGTTCACCGTGGTCCGCCGGACCAGTGACGGCAAGCCGGTGGTGAACTGGCACGCCGCGGTCGTCCACCCGGACCTCGCGGACGGCGACACGCTGGTCACCGGCGAGTCCGGCACCCCGCCCGTCAAGGCCCTGGACCGCGACGGCGGGGAGATCACCACCGCAAGGTACCCGTCGCTGGGCACCGTCCTCGACGGGCTGCGGGAGAAGTTCGGCAAGAAGGCCGGCGGCAGGGCGGGCGTCGAACTGCGCGTGGTGCGCGGCGCGGCGTCCGAGAAGGCGAAGCTGTCCGACAAGACGCTGCTGGAGCTCAGCAAGGGCACGCCGGGCACGGTGAAGACCACGCTCAGCCCGACCCTGCAGGCGGCCGCGGAGAAGCAGGTCACCACGCAGAAGAACGCCTCGGTCGTGGTGATGCGCCCGTCGACCGGCGAGATCCTCGCCGTCGCCAACTCCAGCCACGGCTTCAACGTGGCCTTCCAGGGCTCGCTCGCGCCCGGTTCCACGATGAAGATCGTCACCTCGACCATGCTGTTCGAGAAGGGGCTGATCACCCCGGACGCCTCGCACCCCTGCCCGAAGACGTACAAGCTCGCCGGGTGGACGTTCCACAACGACGACGACTCCGAGATCAAGAAGGGCACGTTCAAACTGAGCTTCGGCGCCTCCTGCAACAACGCCTTCATCGACTTCGCGCCCAAGCTCTCCGACAGCGACCTGACCACCGAGGCGCAGCAGGTCTACGGCCTCGGCATGGACAACTGGGCCATCGGCGTGCCGACCTTCGACGGCTCGGTCCCGGTGCAGAGCGGCGCGCAGATGGGCGCCTCGCTGATCGGGCAGGGCGGGGTGCGCATGAACCCGCTGAACATGGCGTCGGTGTCGGCCACGGTGGACACCGGCTCCTTCCACCAGCCGTACCTGGTCGCGCCGAACGTCGACAACCGGACGATCGCCAAGGCCTCGCGCACGATGTCGTCGAAGACGCAGGCGCAGCTGAAGGAGGTCATGCAGTACACGGCGGGGTACGGCACGGCCGCCAAGGCGATGTCGGGGCTGCCCTCGAGCTGCGGCGCGAAGACCGGCTCGGCGGAGGTCGACGGCCAGAAGAAGCCCAACGGCTGGTTCACCGCGTACTGCGGTGACTTCGCCGCCGCGGGTGTGGTGCAGGCGGGCGGCCACGGCGGCGACACGGCCGGACCGATCGTGGCGGCGCTGCTGAAGCTGGGGGCGTCCCTCTAGGGCCGACAGGGGCGCGGCCGGGGCCGCGCGGACCGGACGGACGGGTCAGCCGGCCACGGGAGTGGCCATGTAGGTGCGCCGCAGGAAGCGCAGCAGCGCCTTCGACTCGAACTGGACCACCGAGGTGCCGTGGTCGGAGTGGAACTCCACCACGGCCTGGACCCGGCCCAGCGGCCAGACCCGTACGTCGCCGCTCTCCGTGGGCGCCCTGAGGCCCTGCTCCAGCAGCGAGCGCGAGAACGTCCACTCGTCCGTGCCGGGCAGGCCTACCTGGACCGACCGCGGGTCCGCGTCGGGGTCGTATCGCAGGACGACCGGTACCCCGGGCGGCTCGTCCCGGGAGTCGTCGTCCGTGACGATGTGGGCTCGCGCGTACTGCTCGACTACAGACATCGGACTGCCCTTCACGCTCCGTGCCCTGTACGAAGGCTGTGCATCCGCTTTCTCTCCAATGTCGCACATTTTCCGGATTGCGCCCGCCCGCTGGTCCAGATCGCCTCCTTCATGATCCGCTACGGCGACGTCGTCACCGACGAGATGCGCCGGATGCGGATCGCCCGCCGGTCGCGCGGCTTCGAGGCGCGGGGCGTGCGCCACTGGGGGGTGCTCGCGAAGTCCGCGGGCGCGCTGTTCATCCGCTCCTACGAACGCGGGGAGCGCGTCCACCTGGCCATGGTGAGCCGCGGCTGCTCCGGTTCGATGCCGGTCATCGACGAGGTGACCGCGTCCCCGGCCGAGTGGCGGTACGCCCTGGCGCTGCCGCTGTCGGCCCTTGTCGTCTGCCTGTCGGGATGGACCCTGTGACCGCTGCAGCCGCCTGTGCTCCCGCCTCGCTGGAGGTCTCCGGCCTCGCCTTCGCCTACCCCGACGGGCACCAGGCCGGCGCCGGGTCGGCATCGTCTTCCAGGGCCCGGACGACCAGCTGTTCATGCCCACGGTCCGCGAGGACGTGGCGTTCGGTCCGGCGGCGGCCGGGCTGAAGGGGGCGGAACCGGAGGCACGCGTGCGGGCCGCCCTGGAGCGGGTCGGCATGGCCGGCTTCGCCGAACGCCCGCCCCACCACCTCTCCTTCGGGCAGCGCCGCAGGGTGGCGGTCGCCACCGTCCTCGCCATGGAACCGGAGATCCTCGTCCTGGACGAGCCCTCCTCCCACCTCGACCCGGCCTTCCGGCGCGAACTCGCCGACATCCTCCGCTCCCTGGACGTGACGGTCCTGATGGTCACCCACGACCTGCCGTACGCCCTGGAGCTGTGCCCGCGCTCCCTGGTGCTCAGCGGCGGCACGATCGCAACCGGCGGACCCACCGGCGAACTCCTCGCCGACGACGCCCTGATGCGCGCGCACCGGCTGGAACTGCCCTTCGGGTTCGCCTCGCGTCCGTGACAATGGGCGTGTGACGCATCAAGAGGACGCCGGTGACGCCGTGGGGCCGCCGCGGCTGGACGACCAGCTGTGCTTCGCGCTGTACGCGGCGCAGCGCGCCGTGACCGCCGCCTACCGCCCGCTCCTCGACGAACTGGGGCTCACCTACCCGCAGTACCTCGTGCTGCTCGTCCTGTGGGAGCGGGGCGAGACCACGGTGAAGGAGCTGGCGGCGGCGCTCCGGCTCGACTACGGCACGGTGTCGCCGCTGCTGAAGCGGCTGGAGGGCGCGGGTCTGGTGCGCCGGGAGCGCTCGGAGCGGGACGAGCGCTCGGTGCGGGTCGCCTGCACCGGGCGCGCGGAGGAGCTGAGGGAGCGCGCGGCGCGCGTCCCCGGTGCCCTGCTCACCAGCACCGGGCTGGACGGTGCCGATGTGGCGCGGCTGCGCGAGGAGTTGCGGGACCTCGCGGAGCGGGCGGGCCGGGCGGCTTGTCGGCCCGCGTGACCTCTCGGCCCGCGTGACCTCTCGGCCCGCGTGACCTCTCGGCCCGCGTGACCTCCCGCCCGCATGGGCGCCCGCTGTTACCCGCGGTTTCCACCCCCTGCCCCTCCCGCAGCTCCCTACCGGTCGGTACCTTGTGCACGATGTGCTTGCGCACTCCGTATTGCTCACCACTGCTCACCGCCGTTTCCGCCCTGGGGGAGGTCCCGCCGTGATCGAAGGCGCCACCGTCGACTCTCGTCCGACGAAGATCATGTACGTCGCCGAGGCGACCGCGCACGGCGGCCGGGACGGGTATGTCAGCAGTCAGGACGGTCAGATCGACCTCAAGGTCGCGATGCCGCCGGAGCTGGGCGGGGACGGCAACGGCACCAACCCGGAGCAGCTGTTCGCGGCCGGCTACAGCGCCTGCTTCCACAACGCGCTGATCCTCGTCGGCAACCGCGCCGGCTACGACCTGACCGGCTCCACGGTCGCCGCGAAGGTCGGCATCGGCCCCAACAAGCAGCGCGGCTACGGCCTCGCGGTCGCGCTCAGCGTCTCGCTCCCGGTGCTGGACGCGGACATCGCGGCGAAGCTGGTGGACGCCGCCCACGAGGTGTGCCCGTACTCGAACGCGACGCGCGGCAACATCGAGGTGACGATCGTGCTCGGCTGACCCCGGCCGTCCCTCGGCCACGTGCCGCAGACCACGTCGTACGGAGGAATCCGCGGCCGCGCGGCCCTGTTTCCCTCACTGTCGCCAGTCGTAGTGGGTGGAGTGGGTGGAGGGATCGTGGACGTGGACGTGCACGGCACTGTGGCCGAGGGCTTCGAGCCGGTCAGGGACGCGTTCGCGGACAACTTCGCGTCGCTCGGGGACCGGGGCGCGGCGGTCGCCGTGTACCGGGACGGACACCAGGTCGTCGACCTGTGGGGCGGCGCCCGAGACGTCGACGGGGCCGTCGGCGGCCCGCCGTGGAAGCGCGGCACCGCCCAGATCGTGCGCTCGGCGACCAAGGGCGTCGCCGCCGCCGTGCTGCTGCTCCTGCACCAGCGCGGGGAGCTGGATCTGGACGCGCCGGTCGGTGACCTCTGGCCGGAGTACAAGGCGGCGGGCAAGGAGCGGACGCTGGTGCGGCACCTGCTCGCGCACCGCGCGGGCGTGCCGGTGCTGGACCGGCCGCTCACGCCCGCCGAGGCCGCCGACCCCGACCTCGGCGCGGCCGCCGTGGCGGCCCAGGCGCCGGTGTGGGAGCCGGGCACCGACCACGGCTACCACGCGCAGACCTACAGCTGGCTGACCGGTGAGCTGGTGCGGCGGGTGACCGGGCGGACCGTCGGCGAGTGGATCGCGGACGAGATCGCCGGGCCAGCCGACGCCGAGCTGTGGCTCGGGCTGCCGGCGGCGGAGCAGGCGCGGGCGGGGCGCGTGGGGCCGGTCGAGGCGCCCGCCGGCGCCGGCGCGCTGCGCACCCGGCCCAAGCGGGCCGTCTCCGAGGCGTACGCCGACCCCGGTTCGCTGACCCGGCGGGCGTTCGGCGCGATCAGCCCGCTCCCGGACGAGAACGACCCCGCCTACCGCGCGGCCGCCCTGCCCGCCTCCAACGGCGTCGCCACCGCCGACGGCCTGGCCCGCTTCTACGCCTCGCTGATCGGCGAGGTCGACGGCGGCAGGCGGCTGTTCACGCCGGAGACCATGGAGCTGGCCCGCGCCGAGCAGTCGGCCGGACCGGACCGGGTGCTGGTCGTCGCCACCCGCTTCGGGCTCGGTTACATGCTGCACGGCAGCGCGTCCCCGCTGCTCTCCCCCGGCTCCTTCGGCCACCCGGGCCGGGGCGGCGCGCTCGCCTTCGCGGACCCCGAGTCGGGCATCGCGTTCGGCTATGTCACCAACGGCTTCCGCAAGAGCGTGACGGCGGACCCGCGGGCGCAGGCGCTGGTGCGCGCGGTGCGCACGGCGTTGTCCTGACCGCCGCGCGCACCGCCCTCGGACAGCCGCCCGCGCGTACCGCTCCCCCGCACCGCTCGCATGCACCGCTCTCGCGGACCGCTCACACGTTGATCGGGTGCGAGTGCCGCCCCGACAGCGCGTCGATCTCGCCGTGCGCCTTGGACAGCAGTTGCATGGCCAGTTCGTTCAGGGCGCGGGCGCCGGCGATCTCCTCGCCGACTCTGGGCTGGTTGCTGTCGGAGTCGTGCCGGCTCGCGTGGCCGTGCGCCCGTACCTCGGTGCCGTCGGGCAGGCGGACCAGGGCCACCGCGCGCGTGTGCGTGTCGTCCTCCAGGAACTCCATCTCGACATGCCATCCCACAGCGGTTTTCATCATGTTCATCAGGGACCACCTCCGGAATCGCTGCTTCCAGGGTGCTCCTTCGAAGCCCGGCCCGTCACGTCGGTCCGGGCCCGCTCCGGCGCCCTCCGGGAGCCTTCCTCACCTGTCCTCGAAGCTCGCGAAGTAGGCGGCGGCCATGTCCTCGTCGGCGTGCCCCTGGGCGGCGGCGCGGGCGAAGCGTTCGGCGGCCGCCTCGGCGACGTCCAGGCGCACCCCGTGGCTCGCGCCGGCGGCGACGATCAGCCGGGCGTCCTTCCCGGCGGTGTCCACCGCGAACGACGGCGGGGTCAGCCCGCCGTCGAGGATCAGGGCGGCCTTCGCCCGCAGGTAGCCCATGTCGAGCGGGCCGCCCGCGATCAGGTCGAAGAAGCGCTGCGGGTCCACCCCGAGGCCCTCGGCCAGGGCGAGCACCTCGCCGGTGGCCGCGGTGGCCGCGAGGACCCAGCTGTTGGCGACCAGCTTGAGCCGGGTCGCGGCGGCCGTGGCCCCGTCGTCGCCGGTCCACACCGTCCGGGCGCCGACGGCGTCGAAGACCGGCGCGACCCTCGCCCGGTCCTGCTCCGGCCCCGCGGCCAGGACGGTGAGCTGTCCGGCCTCGGCGGGCTGCCGGGTGCCGAGGACCGGGGCGTCGTAGAAGACCAGGCCGTGCTCGCGGGCGAACGCGGCCAGGTCGGGGACCTGGTCGAGCCCCGCGGTGGTCGACTGGACCCAGACGGTGCCCGGACGCAGCGAACCGGCCGCCTCGCGCAGGGTCTCCAGCGCGGTGGCGCCGTCGTACAGCATGGTCAGGACCACGTCGGCGCCCTCCACCGCCCCGGCCGGGGTGTCGGTGACCTGGGCGCCGTCCGCCGCGAGGGGTTCGGCCTTGGCCCGGGTACGGTTCCAGGCCCGGACGGTGAGCCCGGCCTTCAGGAGGTTGCGGGCCATCGCGGCGCCCATGATGCCGGTGCCCAGCACTCCCACGGTCGGCTTGTCGGTCATGACCTCTCCCTGTCGTCGTACGGTCCGCAGCCAGCTTGGCGTACCGCGGGCCAGGCCGGCGCGCGGCGTCCGGGTATCCGTTGCGCCGCGCCGGAAAACGCGGGGGACCCCGGTCCGCCGACCGGGGTCCCCTGGCGTGAGCGGGCGGATCAGCCGTCGTTCTCCGCGGACGGGAGGTAGGCGCCCGGCACGTCGTTCGGCGAGTAGACCTTCTTGTCGCCGGGGTAGGGCTTGGTCCAGTTGTGGGTCTGGTACCAGGTGTAACGGTTCATCTGGGTCGGGTTCGCGTAGTCCGGCACCGCGTTCTTGCCGGTCAGCCGCTGGTGCGAGGCCCATGTCCGCCACTGCGCCGCCACCTTGGCCTCGGCCGCCGGCACGGCGACCGACGTGGGAGCGGCCGCCGCCTTGGCGTCCTGGGCCGCCGGGGTGTCCGAGCCGCAGCTCGGCTGCGGGCTCACGCCGAGGGTCAGCGAGGTCCGGTTCGGGACCGCCGTGAACGGCGTGTCGTCCGCCTTGTACGTGAACGCGTCGTACATCGGGGTGGCCGCGCTGTCGAGCTGGTTCATCGGGTGGATGCCGAGGATCTGCTCGATGGTGCGCACCATGGTGATCTGCGAGTAGTAGTGGTCGTCGACCGTGCCGTGCTGGGCGTACGGGCTGATGATCTGGACCGGGGCCCGGTGGCCGTCGACGTGGTCGAGACCGGCCTGGGAGTCGTCCTCGACGACGAAGATCGCCGAGTCCTTCCAGTACTTGCTGTGGGTGATCTCGTCGACCGTGCGGCCGACCGCGAGGTCGTTGTCGGCGACCTCGGCTGCGGCGTTGGCGGGGCCGCCGGTGTGGTCGTTGGAGAACCAGAACATGTTCAGGTTCGCCGGGCCGTTCTTCTCGAAGTCCTGCTTCCAGATCTGCTCTTTGTAGATGTCCGGGACGTTGAGGTCGAACAGCGGGAAGCCCTGCACCGACACGTCGTTGAGCGACGGGATCGCCGAGCCCGTCTTGATCGGGTAGGCGGTCTGGGCCCCCGTCGCGGCCATGTTCTTGCTGTCGCAGTACAGGTTCTGCCAGGTCGCGCCGGCCGGCTTGCTCTCGTACGACTGGAACTCGCCGAAGTCCTTCACGGACTTGCCGGCCGCCTGCGCGCCGGTCCAGATGAACCCGGTCTTCTGGTGGCCGAGGGCGTCGTCCTCGGTGTCGTAGCTGCGCGTGTACTCGCCGGCCGACGACTCGGTGTACTCCGGGTTGTCCGACTGCATCAGCCAGTTGTGACCCTCGGCGGAGTTGGTGCCGATGTCGTAGAAGTTGTCGTACAGCCCGAACTGCTGGGCGAGCGCGTGCTGGTTGGGCGTGACGTTCTCGCCGAACTGGGTGAGCGCGGAGTTTCCGTCGCCCTGCGGGAGGTCGCCGAAGACCTGGTCGTAGGTGCGGTTCTCCTTGACGAGCAGGAAGACGTGCTTGATCGTCGACGGGTCGCCGATCCGCCTCGGCACCGGGACGGCCTTCTTGTGGCTGCCGCTCTTGGCGGTCCTGACCGAGTTCGACGTCCAGCCGTTCTGCTGGAACACCTTGTTCGTCTCGGCCCGGACGACCTGGTCGCTCGGCATCGTGAACCGGGTGAGGCTCGACGTGGTGTCGTGCGTGTTGTGCCCGGCGGCGTCGGGGCGCAGCGCGTCGACGCCGCGGGTGTTGGCGACGACGATCTCCTTGCCGAGCGCGGTGACCCCGGACGGGTAGTAGTCCGTGGGGAGCAGGCCGACGTACCGGGCCGGCTGCTGCGGGGAGCTGTACCGGTAGACGGCGACGGCGTTGGCGCGGCCGAGGGTCACCAGGAGGCGGCCGTCGTCGGTGAGGGTGACCGCGTTCGGCTCGTAGCCGACGGACGCCTCGGGCCACGGCTGGGTGGCGATGGTCTGGACGACCTGGTCCTTGCTGCTGTCGATGACCGACACGCTGTTGTCGGCGGTGTTGGTGACAAACACCGCGCCCTTGCTCGCGTACACGGCGGTCGGGTGCAGGCCGACGTCGATGCTGCCGACGGCGGCGGACGGGTCCGCGGTGTCGATGACGCTGACCGTGCCGGTGGTGCTGGCGCCGGTCTTCGGGTTCGCCACGACGTCGGTGCCGTAGGAGTTGATGGTGGTGTCGCCGGCCTTGGCCGGGCGCCCGCCCTCGTTGCTGACGTAGAGCTTGCCGCCGACCAGGGCGAGGCCGCGCGGGGCGTTGCCGACCGCCCAGGTCTGCTTGACCGTGCCGGTCGCCGCGTCTATGGCGACCACCTTGTTCTGGCCGTTGACCGCGGAGTACACGGTGGAGCCGTCGGCGGAGAACACGGCCGCGCCCACCAGCGCCTGCTTGGAGCCGTCGGCCGCGAGGGTGACGGCCGTCGGGTTGGCGAGGGTGCCGTCGGCGTTGACGGTGAACTTCGTGTAGCCGTTCGCCTGGCCCAGCCACAGCTGCTTGCCGTCGGGCGAGTAGGTCGGGCCCTCCTGGCCGACCGCGCCGCTGCTGATGCGCAGGTTGTCGGCGGCGTTGGTGCCGACCTTCTGCTTGACCTGACCGGTCGCCAGGTCGACGACGACCAGGGAGGCGTCACCGTCGGCGATCGAGGCGGCGAGGTGGGTGCCGTCCGGGCTGACCGCCGACGACATGATCTTGCCGTCGTTGATGACGCTGCGGGTGCCGTAGGGGTTGATGTACTGGTCGGCGGAGACCACCTGGCCGTTGGCGGTGGTCTGGCCGACCTGCTGGGTGCCGAACTGGTAGGTCGAGGCGACCGCGGTGCCGGTAACGCCGAGGGCGACGGCGATACCCGCCGTCACCAGCAGGGTCTGGCGGCCGACATGTCTGCCGAAGAGGTGGAACTGCTTCTTCTCGCTGATCCGGCGCTGGCGTGTTACCTGCACGGAACTGTTTCCCTTCACTGGGTTTCGAGCAGGTCGACGTTGCCGTCGAACTGCCACAGCGGATTCGGGGCGTCGCCGGTCGAGGTCCGTACGAGGAAGTAGCCGTTGACTTCCTTGGGACCGTCGCCGTCGGCCACGAACCGCCCGTCCGAGGTGATGTCGAGCTGGTAGACCGCCGTCCCGGTGACGCCCGTGACGCCGGGGAGGCGCCAGCTCACTACGCACCGCCAGTCGTTGCCCGCGCCCTCCTGGGCGGTCCGGCCGTCGCTCTTGGTGCACGCCGCCGAGGCCCGCAGCTGCGCCTCGGTGACGGCGGGGCGGTGCAGTTGCTCCGTCTGGAGGCGGTAGAGGTGCGCGAACACCGTGGCGAGGGACTTCTGCACCTTCGCCTGGGTGATCCCGGAGCCCGTCGACGGGGCGGCCACGGCGACCGCCCCGACGGCGACGGCGGTCAACGCGGCCAGCGGCAGCACGCCGAGGGTGAGCGCGCGGTGCCCGGAGCCGTCGTAGGCCGGGTTGGTGAAGTCCCGCCGGATGAACAGGAGACAGGCCAGCGCGGTCGCGAGCAGGGCCCACGCGAGGCTCACGGCGACGCCGACGAGGAGCGGGGTGAGCTGGGCGGGACTGGTGAACAGACCGTTCCAGGAGATGAACGCGTAACCGGGAAGGGCGAGCCGCAGGGCGACCGGCAGCGGCAGCATCTGGGCGACCGACATCGCCAGCGCGACGATCGGGGGCAGCAACAGGCCCGTCGGGGAGCGGCCGAGGGCCACCGAGCCGAGCAGGCCGATCGCGGCCAGGGCGAGGGTCGGGGCGAGGGCGGCGAGCCAGGCGAGCAGGACCCGGGCGGCCGCGTCGCCGGACGACAGCGGGTGGCCGTCGAGGCCGACGAGCGGCTGGTCGCCGACCGACGCCAGGCCGCCGACCGTGCTGGACACGGCGAGACCGGCCACCAGCAGCACGATGACGCTGAGGCTGGCCAGCGACTTCGCCACGAAGATCCGCCCCGGCGAGCGGACCGCCACGAGCAGGTGGCGCCAGGTGCCGAGCCGGTCCTCGGCGGCGAACACGTCACCGGCCACCACCGACGTCAGCAGCGGCAGCGCCCAGGTGCCCGCGAAGCCGAGCATCACCAGCGGCCCGGCCCAGCCGGTGGCGTGCATCCACCGGCCGAACAGCGTGTCGGCGGGCAGCGTGCTCTGCCGGCTCACCCCGGCGACGAACAGCGCCGGCGCGATCCAGCAGGCCGTCACGAGCAGCCGGATCCGCCACTGCGAGACCAGCTTGACGAGTTCGAAGCGGTAGCCGCGGGACACCGGGACCCGGCGGGCGACCGCGGGTGCGGCGACGGTGGCGACGGTCTCGGCGGGCGCGCCGGTCGTGGTCATCGGCCCGACTCCTGGTGCTCGGTGAGGGCGAGGAACGCGGCTTCGAGGGGCGAGACGACGGGTGCGAGTTCGCGCACCGCGACGCCCGACCGCACGACCTGGGTGACGAGTTCGTCGATGGCCGGCACCAGGGCCCGGACGACGAGCACGTCGGGGTCCTTGCGCGGGCCGAGGCCGGTGTCGTCGACGATCCGGACGCCGGCCAGGTCCGCGGCGAGCCGGCGCGCGGTCTCGGCGTCGGAGGTGCGCAGCCGGTAGTCGAGTTCACGGTTCTCGGCGGCCAGCTTGGTCAGCGGGCCGGAGAAGACGACGCGTCCGGTGGCGAGGATGGTGACCTCGGAGCACAGCGCCTCCAGGTCGTCCATCCGGTGGCTGGAGAGCACCACGGCGGTGCCGTCGGCGGCGAGCCGGGTGAGGACGCCGTGCACGTGTCTCTTGCCGGCCGGGTCCAGGCCGTTGGCGGGCTCGTCGAGGACGAGCAGCCGGGGCCGGGTGAGCAGGGCGGCGGCGAGCCCGAGCCGCTGGCGCATGCCGAGGGAGAAGCCGCGGGCCTTGTCGTCGGCGACGTCGGTGAGCCCGACCTTGCCGAGCACGTCGTCGATCCGCGCCGTCCCCGCGGCCCCGGTGTCGAGTCCGCGGAGCGTGGCCAGCGCGGCGAGGTTCTGCCGGGCGGTGAGCGAGGGATAGAGACCGGGCGCGTCCACGAAGCCGGCGACGCCGTCGGGAGCGGTGAGCGCCCGCTCGACCGGCGTGCCCAGGATCTCCAGCCGGCCGCCGTCGGCGACGGCCAACCCCAGCAGCAGCCCGAGCAGCGTCGTCTTGCCGGCGCCGTTCGGCCCCACCAGCCCGTGGATCTGACCCTGCGTCACGTCCAGGTCCACGGTGTCCAGTGCGACGACGTCACCGAAGCACTTCGTGATACCCCGTGCCCGGACTGCGTGAGGTGTGTCCATGAGTCCCATGCGTCCCTTCTTCCGCAATCCGCAGGGACTTTATGGAGAACACACATCCAGGCCACAGACGGTCGGCTGAACGGCCGAGGAACGGTTCGTCAAGGCAACGGCAAGTCCGCTTGACCCGTACCTGACCTGACGCCCGGCCGCACCGGCACAGGGTGGGTGGTTCGCCGAACTGCGCACGCTCTGCTCCCGGTTCGGGCCTACCCCGCGTGCAGCATCAGCCCGATCCCGACGACCACCAGCCCGGCCGCCGCGATCCTGGGCGCGCCGAACGGCTCCTTGAAGAAGACCGCTCCGATGGCGGCACCGGCGAGGATCGACGACTCGCGCAGGGCGGCGACCGGGGCGAGTTCGGCGCGGGTCTGGGCCCACAGGACCAGTCCGTAGGCGAGGACGGACAGCAGGGCGCCGAAGAGTCCCAGCGCCGCGAAGGGGCGGGCGGCGGTGACCAGTTCGCCGTGTCTGCGGTACAGGGCGTACGCCGGGATCGCGAGGCCCTGCAGGGCCATCAGCCAGGCGACGTAGCCCACGGAGGATCCCGAGGCCCGGACGCCGAGGCCGTCCAGGACGGTGTACGCGGCGATCGTCAGGCCGGTGGCGAGCGCGGCGCCGACCGCCGTCCAGTCGGGGCGGCGGCCGCGCAGCCCCCACAGGGCGACCCCGGTGAGGCCGGCGCAGGACACGGCGATGCCCGCGGCCGCGGGGGCGTCGGGCACCTCGTGCGCGAAGGCGGCGGCGAACAGGGTGACGAGGAGCGGCGCGGTGCCGCGCGCGAGGGGATAGGCCTGGCCGAAGTCCCCGAGCCGGAAGGAGAGCATCAGCAGGGCGAAGTAGGCGACGTGCACGACGGACGAGGCGACCAGGTACGGCCACGCGCCGGCCGCCGGGACCGCGGCGAACGGCATCAGCAGCAGGCCGAGCAGCACCCCGCCGCCGGCGATCAGCGAGGAGCCGACGAGCTTGTCGGTGATGCGGTGGGCGATCGCGTTCCAACTGGCGTGGGTGACCGCGGCGAACAGGACGGCCGCGGTGACCAGTGGGGTCACGCGGCGGGCTCGCGCAGGTCCGCGACCGTGGCGCCGGCGTGGGCCACCAGGGCGGCGGGCGCGATCGGGAAGACCGCGTGGGGGTCGCCGGCCGCGGCCCACACCACCTCGTGCCGCAGCAGCCCCCGGTCGGCGAGGACGCGGGTGCGGGTGCGGTGCCCGAAGGGCGGCACGCCGCCGATGGCGTACCCGGTCGTCTCGCGGACGACGTCCGCCTGGGCCCGGGTCACCTTCGCGGCGCCGAGTTCCCTGCGGACCAGTTCCACGTCGACCCGGGACGCGCCGTCCATCAGCACCAGCACCGGTACCCCGTCGGCCGCGAAGACCAGCGACTTGCAGATCTCGCTCAGCTCGCAGCCGACCGCCGCGGCGGCCTCGGCGGCGGTGCGGGTGGCGTCCGGGAACCGCCGGACCCGCGAGGTCAGCTCCCCCAGCCCCAGCTCCTCCAGGGCGGCGGCGAAACGGGGATGGGCTCCACGGTCCCCGGCGTCGGCGTCAGTGGCGGCTGTCGTCATGGGAGCACGCTAACGGGGCGGGGGAAGGCGCGGCGAGCGGTCGAGCGCGGCGCGGGGCACACGAGGAAGCCGGTGAGGGCGCCCCGTCCCCACGGACCCTCACCGGCGGTCTGTCACGAGCCGTACGTCAGACGCGTACCAGCTCCCGGTCCTCGTCGTCCTTGCCGTCCTTGCCGTCCGCGTTCTCCGCGGCCAGGGTGCGCAGGCCCTCGCCCTCGACGTCGACGTTGGGGAGCATCCGGTCCAGCCACTTCGGCAGCCACCAGGCGCGCTTGCCGAGCAGGGCGAGCACCGCCGGGACGATCGCCATGCGGACCACGAACGCGTCGAAGAGGACGGCGACGGCGAGGCCGAAGCCGATCATCTTGATCATGGACTCGCTGGAGGTGATGAAGCCGCTGAAGACGGAGATCATGATGACGGCGGCGGCGGCCACGACCCGCGAGCTGTGCCGGAAGCCGGTCACCACGGCCTGGCCGGGCGTCTCGCCGTGGACGTACGCCTCCCGCATCCGGGTCACGAGGAACACCTCGTAGTCCATGGCGAGACCGAAGACCACGCCCACCATGAAGATCGGCATCATCGACATGATCGGGCCGGTCTGGTCGACCCCGAGCAGCCCGCCGAGCCAGCCCCACTGGAAGACCGCGACGACGGCGCCGAGCGCGGCGAGCACGCTGAGCAGGAAGCCGAGGGCCGCCTTCAGCGGGACCAGGACGGAGCGGAAGACCGCGATCAGGAGGAGGAAGGCGAGGCCGACCACCAGCGCCAGGTACGGGACCAGCGCGTCGTTGAGCTTCTGCGAGAAGTCGATGTTCATCGCGGTGGTGCCGGTGACCAGGACCCGCGCGCCGGTGTCGGCCTTGATGCCGGTGCCCTGGCCGCGGATCGCGTGGACCAGGCTCTCGGTCTGCGTCGAGGACGGCTTGGAGTCCGGGACCACCGTGATCGTCGCGGTGTCGCCGGCCTTGTTGAACGCCGCCGGGGTCACCGTCACGACGTCCTTCAGGCCCTTGATGTCGTCGGCCACCCTGGTGGCCGCGGCCTTGGGGGCGTCGCTGTCCTTGGCGTCGACCACGACCACCAGAGGGCCGTTGAAGCCGGGACCGAAGCCCTCCGACAGCAGGTCGTACGCCCGGCGCTGGGTCGTGGAGGTGGGCTGCGAGCCGTCGTCGGGCAGGCCCAGTTCGAGCTGGGAGACCGGGAGGGCGGCCGCGCCCAGTCCGACCACGCCGAGCAGCAGCACGGCCGCCGGGCGGCGGACCACGAAGCTCGCCCAGCGGGCGCCCAGTCCGGGCCTGTCCTGCCCGGTGGCACGGGTGCGCGGCCGGCGCTTCTCGCCCGTGGCCCGGACCCGGCGGCCCGCGTAGCCGAGCATCGCCGGGATGAGGGTCAGCGCGATGAGCACGGAGACCACGACCGTGCCCGCCGCCGCCAGGCCCATCTTCGTCAGCATCGGCACGCCGACGACCGAGAGACCGGCGAGCGCGATCACCACCGTGAGGCCCGCGAAGACCACCGCCGAGCCCGCCGTGCCGGTGGCGCGGCCGACCGCCTCCTCGCGGTCGCGCCCCTCGGCCAGCTCGCCGCGGTAGCGGGAGACGATGAACAGCGCGTAGTCGATGCCGACCGCGAGTCCGATCATCAGCGCCAGGGTGGACGTGGTGTCTCCGAGGTCGAGCGTCTTGGCCAGGGCGGTGATGGTCGAGACGCCGATGCCGACGCCCACGATCGCCGTCAGCAGCGGCAGTCCGGCCGCGACCAGCGAGCCCAGGGTGAGGACGAGGACGACGGCGGCGATGGCCAGACCGATGGCCTCACCGGCGCCTCCCGCGTCGGGCGAGGCCTGGAGCGCGTCGCCGCCGACCTCGACGGTCAGGCCGGCCTGCTGCGCGTCGTGCCCGGCCGCCACCAGCGCGTCGCGGGTGGAGTCCTTGAGCTCCGTGCCGGAGACGTCGTAGCGCACCGAGGCGTAGGCGACCGTGCCGTCCTTGCTGACGGCGTGCTGCTGGTAGGGGTCGGTGACGGAGGTGACCTCCGCGCCCGCGGCCAGCTCCTTCACGGTCTTCCTGACGGTGGCCTTGTTGAGCTTGTCCGTCATCTTCTCGCCGGCCGGGGCCTTGAAGACGACCCGCGCGGTGGCGCCGTCCGAGCTGGCGCCGGGGAAGCGCTGGTCCAGCAGGTCGAAGGCCTTCTGGGCCTCGGTCCCGGGGATCGAGAAGGAGCTGGAGCCGGCGGCGGGGGCGGAGGCGGCGGCGACACCGGCGAGGGTCAGCAGCGCCACCCACAGGAGGGCGACGAAGTGCCGTCGCCGAAAGGCGAACCGGCCCAGTGTGTAGAGGAACGTGGCCACGAGGGCGTACTCCCGGTCAGGTCGTGGGGTGTTCAGGGCAGGGGTGATCAACCCGGTGGGGGCAGGGGTGATCGGCCCGACGACGTGAGCGGAGACGTCAGGTGGGCTGGGTGCGGGGAAGGGTCAGCAGGCGGTCGCGCCGAGGGCGGGGAGCACCACGGCGTCGATGTACGACAGCAGGAAGGCCTGGGTGGGCGGCTGCTCGTCGATCAGCGACCGGGCGGCGAATCCACCGATCATCATGTGCATCACGAAGTCGATCGCCGGGTTGTCCGCACGGACCTCGCCGCGGTCGACCGCCCGTTGCAGCACCCGACGGAACTGCGCCGTCTCGGGTTCGATCAGGTGCTCCTTGAACGCCTGCAGGAGATCCGGGTTGCCGTGGATCGCCATGGCGAGCCCGCGCATCAGCGCGGAGTTCTGCTCCAGATCGCAGTCGTCCGAGCGCAGCGTGAGGGCGTGCAGGTCGCCGCGGAGCGAACCGGTGTCGACCTCGCCGAGAGCGGCTCCCGGCTTGCTGTGGCGGACCGCCTTGGCCACCAGCTCGGCCTTCCCGCCCCACTGGCGGTAGAGGGTGGCCTTGCTGGACTTGGTGCGGGCGGCGACGGCGTCCATGGTGAGGGCGTCGTAACCGACCTCGCGGAGCAGGTCGAGCACGGCGCCGTACAGCTCGGCCTCGCGCTCGGGCGTGATCCGACTGCGACGCGCCGTTGCGACCTCAGTCATGCCACTCACCCTCCGTTGCTCCGTCGGCATCCCGTGTGTACACCTCGACGATACCCTGCGATCTACAGAAACGAAACCGTTTCGTACGTGTGCTGTCTCACGGCGCCGAGCAGGACCGGAGCCGCCACGAGTTGCTGGCCTCCCGCACCAGGAAAAGCATGGGGAGGTGAGCTATCTGCGCATGCCCCATCTCAGCGGCGACCTGCTCTGCTTCGTGGCCGAGGACGACCTCTGGCTCACCTCGCTCGACGCCCCCGGCCGCGCCTGGCGGCTCAGCGTCGACCGCACCAAGGTCGGCCATCCGCGCTTCTCCCCCGACGGCCGCCGGATCGCGTACACGAGCTGGCGGAGCCTGGTGCCCGAGATCCACCTGGCCGACGTCGACGGCGGCCCCGGCCGGCAGCTGACGTACTGGGGCAGCGCCGACACCCAGGTGTGCGGCTGGACGCCCGAGGGGGACATCCTGGCGGTCGCCTCGCACGGGCAGCCGTTCTCCTACTTCACCTGGGCCTACAAGGTGTCCCCGGACGGCGACCCGGGGCGCAAGCTGCCCTGGGGGCCGGTCGCCGAGATCCAGGTCGCCGACATCGGGGACGACCGCAGGACCCTGCTGCTCACCGGCACCCCGCCGCACGAACCGGCCGGCTGGAAGCGCTACCGCGGCGGCGCCATGGGCCGGCTGTGGCTGCACGGACGGCGCCTGCTCGACGACATCGGCGGCCACCTCTGCTCACCGATGTTCGTCGGCGGCCGGATCGCCTTCCTCTCCGACCACGAGGGCGTCGGCAACCTCTACTCCTGCGCCCACGACGGCTCCGACCTGCGCCGGCACACCGACCACGACGCCTTCTACGCCCGGCACGCCGCCAGCGACGGCACCCGGGTGGTCTACCAGTGCGCGGGCGACCTGTGGCTCGTCGACGACCTCGGCCCGGACGCGGCACCGCGCAGGCTCGACGTCCGCCTCTCCGGACCCCGGGCCGGGCGCCGCCCCTACCAGGTGCCGGCCGCGCAGCACGTCGACGGCGTCTCGGTGGACGAGACCGGCCGGGCCAGCGCCGTCGTCGTACGGGGCAGCCTGTACTGGCTCACCCACCGCGACGGTCCCGCCCGCACCATCGCGGACACGCCGGGGGTGCGGGTGCGGCTCCCGGAGATGCTCGGCTCGACCGGGCAGATCGCGTACGTCACCGACGCCGGCGGCGAGGACGCCGTCGAGATCGCCCACCTGCCCCGGGCGACCGGTGCCCGCCCACCGCGGCGGCTGGCCTGCGGGAAGCTGGGCCGGGTGCTCGAACTGGTCTCCGACCCCTTGGGCGAACGACTGGCCGTGGCGGCCCACGACGGCCGGCTGCTGCTGATCGACGCGACCGAGGAGGTCGAGGTCGTCGAGGGGGCCGACGAGTCCACCGCCGGCCTCGACCGGGCCGGTACCGCCGCAGGCGCCGCGGCCGTCGACCGGGCCGGTACCGCCGCAGGCGCCGTCGGCGAGGACGCCGTCGACGGCACGTCCTCCGCCGACGTGGTCACCGAGCTGATCCGGTCGATCAACGGACCGGTCCGCGATCTGGCCTTCTCGCCGGACGGCTCATGGCTGACCTGGTCGCATCCGGGCATCGGCCGCACGCTCCGGCAGATCAAGCTGGCCCGCATCAGCGACCACCTCGTCATCGACGTCACCAACGGCCGCTTCGAGGACGAGAACCCGGTCTTCACCAGCGACGGCCGCTACCTCGCCTTCCTCTCCTGGCGCGGCTTCGACCCGGTCTACGACGTGCACACCGGTGACCTGTCCTTCCCGCTGGGCTGCCGCCCCTACCTGGTCCCGCTCTCCTCGGCGACCCCCTCCCCCTTCGCCCTGAACCCGGACGGGCGCCCGGCCGCCGGCGGCCTGGACCCCGTGGAGGACGAGGAACCCGGCGAGGGCGGCGCGGTGACGGTCGAGGTCGAGGGACTGGAGAGCCGGGTGACCCCGTTCCCGGTCACCGCCTCCAAGTACTCGGCGCTGTACCCGGTCGCGGGCGGCGGCCTGGTCTGGCTGCGCTGGCCGATCTCCGGCGCGCTGGGCGAGACCTTCGTCAACCCGGCCGACACCAGCGGCCGGCCGACCCTGGAGCACTTCAGCATCAGCAAGGCGAAGAAGTCCGAACTCGTGGACCACCTCGACTGGTTCACGGTCAGCGGCGACGGCAGCCGGCTGGTCGTGGTGGACGAGGGCGAGCTGCGGGCCGTGCCGTCGACCGAGTCCGGCGACGGCGACACGACCGTCTGGATCGACCTGCGCCGCATCCTGCACGAGGTCGACCCGCCCGCCGAGTGGCGCCAGGCGTACGCCGAGGCCGGCCGCCTGATCCGCGACTACTTCTGGGACCCCGGGATGTGCGGCATCGACTGGGACGGCGTGCTCGACCAGTACCGCCCGCTGCTCGAACGGGTCGCCTCCCCCGACGACTTCGCCGACCTCCTCCGGGAGGTCCTCGGTGAACTGGGCACCTCGCACGCCTACGTCACCCCGGCCCGCCGCAACGAGGGGCCGCCGCACTACCAGCGCCTCCAGGGGCTGCTCGGCGCCAACTTCGTCCACCGGGAGGGTGGTTGGACCGTCAAGCGGATCCTGCCCGGCGACTCCTCCGACTCCAGGGCGCGGTCCCCGCTCGCGGGCACCGGCATCCGGGAGGGCGCCGTCCTCACCCACGTGGACGGCCGGCCGGTGGACCCGGTGACCGGGCCGTTCCCGCTGCTCGCGGGGGCGGGGGCCACGACGGTGGAGCTGACGTTCGCCCCCGGCGAGGGCGAGTCGGGGCCGCCGCGCCGCGTGGCCGTCCTCCCGCTGATCGACGAACGGCCGCTGCGCTACCAGGACTGGGTGGCCAAACGCCGTGAGGTGGTACGGGAGCTGAGCGGCGGCAAGTGCGGCTACCTGCACATCCCGGACATGGGCGGCTCGGGCTGGGCCCAGTTCAACCGCGATCTGCGCGGGGAGGTCTCCCGGCCCGCGCTCATCGTCGACGTGCGCGGCAACGCGGGCGGCCACATCAGCGAACTCGTCGTGGAGAAGCTCACCCGGACCATCCTCGGCTGGGACCTGACGCGGAACGCCCAGCCGGTGTCGTACGCCTCCAACGCCCCGCGCGGTCCGATCGTGGCGCTCACCGACGAGGCCACCTCCTCCGACGGCGACATGATCACGGCCGCGATCAGGCTGCTGCGGCTCGGTCCGGTGGTCGGGCAGCGCACCTGGGGCGGAGTGGTCGGCATGACCGGGCGGCACCAGCTGGGCGACGGCACGGTGATCACGGTGCCGATGAACGCGGCCTGGTTCGAGGAGTACGGCTGGTCCGTCGAGAACCACGGCGTCGCCCCCGACCGCGAGGTCCTGCGCACGCCCCTGGACTGGGCGGAGGGCCGCCACGTGGAGATGGACGAGGCCATCCAGCTCGCCCTGGACCTCCTGACCGACCACCCGGCAGCCGTCCCCCCCGACTACAGCCAGTCCCCCGACAGATCCCGCCCCAAGCTTCCCCCGAGGTCTTCCTGACACACCGGGGAGCGTCCCGGCGTGAAGGGGCGCGGGGAACTGCGCGACAAGCCCCCACCCGCCCGCACCCGCCACCCCCACCGCACCCCCTCCCCCGGGGCGAAAAAACGCAGGGCACCCTCCATCGAGAAGGGCGCCCCGCGCCTGTCGGTCAAGCCAAGTGCAACGACTACGCGTCGTAGTCCTGGTCGAACCGCTCCTGCATCTCCTGCTCCGCGTCGTCCAGGTTCTGACGCCCGCGCTCAGTCATCTGCCGCCCGCGCTCCTGCGTCTGCTGGCCACGCTGCGGAGAGTGCTGCGGGGCGTGCTGGGCACCGCCCTGCTGGCCACGCTGCTGCGTCTGCTGGCCGCGCTGCTGCGCCGTCTGCTGGCCTTCGTGCGTCTTCTGCTTGGCCTGTCCCTGGATCTTTCCGGCCTTGTCCTTCATACCCATGTGGGTTCACTCCTGTGGAGGGTGAGGGGAATCGGCCCTCAGTGGGGCCTCGACCAGGTTCACACGGGCCGACCACGCTCGCATGTCGATCAGTGACGGTGCGTAGCGCGCGCCTCCTCGTCAGCGGCCCCACCTGCGCCGACGAGCCCCGTGCGGACGCCCCGCAGGCGGGGTGCGAACCTCTTCATCTCGCGCTGCCCGACCGTGCCGATCACCGCCGGCAGGTACCCGCGCACCCCCTGCATCCCGCGCAGCCACCCCTGCCCGTACACATGCGCCGAGCGCCGCTCGATGCCGGCCACGATCCGGTCGACGGCCGGACCCAGCGGATACGTCTTGTTCGCCGGCCACGGCAGCCGCTGCCGCAACTCCCGCATCACCTCGTCCTGGTCGGCGCCGCGCACCATGTCGGTGTCCGTCCAGGACAGGTACCCGACCCCGACCCGCACCCCCTGGTGTCCTACCTCGGCGCGCAGGCTGTGCGCGTACGCCTCCACGCCCGCCTTGGACGCGCAGTACGCCGTCATCATCGGCGCCGGCGTGATCGCGGCCAGTGAGGCGATCTGCAGCAGGTAACCGCGGCTCTCGGTGAGGGCGGGGAGGAACGCACGCGCCGTCACCGCCGAACCGACCAGGTTGACCTCGATCACCCGCCGCCAGGCCTCGGGGTCCGAGTCGGCGAACGGACCGCCGTTCGCCACCCCGGCGTTGGCCACCACGATGTCGACCTTCCCGAACCGCTCCTTGACCTCCCGGGCGACCCGGCTCATCGCCTCGTGGTCGGTGACGTCGGCGTACCAGTACGCGCTGTCGGTGTGCAGCCTGCCGGAGACCTGCTTGAGCGCCTCCTCCTCCAGCCCGACCAGGGCGAGCTTCGCCCCGCGCGCGGAGAGCTTGCGGGCGAGCAACTCGCCGACGCCGCGCGCCGCTCCGGTCACGACGGCCACCTGTCCTTCGAGTCCGACCCTGCTCATGAGCCCTCCTTGATCCGCTCCGGCCCGTCGGCGCGGGCCTGTTCGGGGGTGCCGTCCAGATACGTGGTGACCAGTTCCCGGATCGTCGCGTTGACCAGCTCCGGCGCCTCGACCGGAGTCATGTGGCCGATGCCCGGCAGCTCGGTCAGGCCGAGGCAGTGCGGCAGCGCGGCGGCCAGCGCGCGGGCGTGCACGGGGGGCGTGAGCCGGTCGGCCGCGCCGGTGACGACCGCGGTGGGCACCCGCAACTCCCGTACGCCGTGGTCGAGGTCGAGCCGTGCGAGGACATCCGCCCAGGCGTGCCGGACGGCGGGCGGGCACGCGTGCACGATCCGGGCGCACGCCTCCACCATGTGCGGGTCCGAACCCGGGCCCATGGTCGCGTACGCGAGGACGCGCCGCGCGAGGGGCGTGACGGGCCCGAGCGGGGCGCGCGAGGCCAGCACCCGCGCCGTCAGCCAGGTGCGCGGGCCGCCGGCCCGCAGGGGCAGGACCAGCGCCTCCGCCACCAGCCGGGAACTGCCGGTGCTGCACAGCAGGACGGCGGCGGCGTGCTCGCGGAAGCGGGGACGCTCGGCGGCCGCCATGACCGTCATGCCGCCCATGGAGTGGCCGACGACCACGGCACGTTCCCTGCGGGCGAGGGTCTGCGCGAGCACCGCTTCGAGGTCGTCCGCCAGCGCCCGGGTGGTGCACGCGGGGCTCGCGGGACTGCGCCCGTGCCCCCTCTGGTCGTAGGCGATGACCCGGTGGTCGACGGCCAGTTCCCGGGTCTGCGCCGCCCAGAACGCGGTCGAGCAGGTCCAGCCGTGGGCGAGGACGACGGGAGGCGCGTCCTCGGGTCCGTGCACCTCGGCGTGGAGCCGGGCGCCGTCGGCGGAGACGACGGTGAGTTCGCGCGCCGGGGCGGGCGGGGCGTACGGCCCGCTGGTCACGTGGGCGAGACGGCTCACGCGCCCACCTCCGCGCCGGCCATGTCACTGCCGCTGCCGCTCGGCGGGGCCGGGCGGATCACGTCGTACTCCGCGAGGTCCACCCGCCGCGTCGCGCGCCGGAACTCCGTGGTCGTGCCGGGCCAGATGGTGGTGTTGCGGCCGCTCGCGTCCAGGTACCAGCTGGTGCAGCCGCCGGTGTTCCAGACGGTGCGCTTCATGCGCTCCTGGACCTTGCGGTTCCAGGCGGCCACCGCGGCGGGGCGCGCGTCCAGGGCCGCCCGTCCGCCGAGGACGCGGAGCTGGCGCAGGTAGTCGGCCAGGTAGTTCAGCTGGGACTCGATCATGAGGATCATGGAGGAGTTCCCGAGGCCGGTGTTGGGCCCGATGATCGTCATCCAGTTGGGGAACCCGGCGGCCGAGGCACCGCGCAGCGCCTCCATGCCGCCCTTCCAGGCCTCCGCGAGGGTCCGTCCGTCGGCGCCGACGACCCGCTCGGCGATGGGCATGTCGGTGACGTGGAAGCCGGTGCCGAAGATGATCGCGTCGACCTCGGCGGTGCTGCCGTCGGCGGCGACGAGCGTCGATCCGCGCACCTCCTCCAGCCCGCTCGCCACCACGTCCACGTTCCGCTGGGCCAGCGCCGGATAGTAGGAGCTGGAGAGCAGGATCCGCTTGCAGCCGATGCGGTAGTCCGGCGTGAGTCTGGCGCGCAGCGCGGGGTCCTTGATCGCGCGGGCCATGTTCCGCCTGGCGAGGCTCTCCACCAGGCCGAGTTCGTCGGGGTGCTTGGTGAACGCCTGGACCTGGAGCTCCCGGATCCCCCACAGGAGCCCGCGCCGGGCCTGGGTGGTGAAGGGGAGCGCCCGGTGCAGTCGGCGCTCGGCGGCGCTGATGGCCCGGTCGACGCGGGGCATCACCCACGGAGGGGTGCGCTGGAAGAGGGTGAGCCGCGCGACCTCGGGCTGGACGGCCGGCACGATCTGGATGGCGGAGGCGCCGGTGCCCACCATGGCGACCCGCTTGCCGCGCAGGTCGTAGTCGTGGTCCCAGCGGGCGGAGTGGAAGACCTTGCCGGGGAACGAGTCCAGCCCCGGGATCTCGGGGATCCTGGGGTCGGACAGCGGCCCGGTGGCGGAGACCACGACGTCGGCGGAGAAGGCGCCGGCGGCGGTCTCGATGTCCCAGCGCAGCTGCGCCGGATCCCAGGTCATCCGCTGGACCTCGGCGTCGAAGCGGAGGTGGGGCCGGAGCCCGAACACGTCGGCCACGTGCTCCAGATAGGCGCGGATGTGCTCCTGCCCGGAGAAGGTGCGGGGCCAGTCCGGGTTGGGCGCGAAGGAGAAGGAGTACAGGTGGGAGGGGACGTCGCAGGCGCACCCGGGGTAGCTGTTGTCCCGCCAGGTGCCGCCGACGCTGCCGGCCCGTTCCAGGACGACGAAGTCGGTGATCCCCTCCCTGCGCAACCGCACGGCCGCGCCCAGCCCGCCGAACCCGGACCCGATCACCGCCACTCGTACATGCTCGTGCTGGGCCATCCCGGAGCCTCCACACCTCGCCCGTGATTACGCCAGTGAACACTGGCACGGTTGGACTGTAGAACAGCTCCGTACCGATGGGTAGGCCCCGGAAGGACGAAGTTACCGGCGGTACAACATAGGCTGCGCACGTGGCAGACCAGGACGCGCGAAACACCTCGACGGCCTCCGGCCAGGGCGGCGGACGCGAGTACCGCATGGCGGAACTGGCCGCCCTGGCCGGCATCACCGTGCGCACGCTGCGCTTCTACCGCGAGCGCAAGCTGATCGGGCCACCCCGCCGCGAGGGCCGTATCGCCTGGTACGACGACCACCACCTGGCCCGGCTGCGGACGATCTCGGCGCTCCTGGACCGCGGCCACACCCTGAACGGCATCGCCGAACTGGCGGAGGCCCTCGACCACGGCAAGGACGTCGCCGAACTCCTCGGAGTGGACGCCCCCACCGAGGAGGAGCCGGTCCGCCTGACCCCCGAGGAACTCGCCGCCCGCTTCGAGGGCGAGGTCACCCCGGAGAACCTCGCCGCCGCCATGGAACTCGGCTACCTCGGGACCGACGGCGACGACATCGTGCACATCAGCCGCCGCCTGCTGGACGCCTCCTCGGCGCTGGTCCGCGAGGGCTTCCCGCTCGCGGAGGTCCTGGCGGCCGGCCGCGGCGTCCGCGAGCACGCCGACGCGCTCGCCGACCTCTTCGCCGACCTCGTCCTGCGCCACGGCCCCGAGGAGGACATGGAACGCCTGCGGCCACTGGCCCGGAGCGTGGTGGAGGCGGAGGTGTCCCTGGCCCTGGACCGCAGAATGCGGAGGAAACCGCAGGAAGGACCGGTCAGAGGTCGTACACGACGGTGACCGGCGCGTGGTCGGACCACCGCTCGCCGTGCGTGGCCGCCCGCTCCACGAAGCCCTTGACCGCCTTGCCGGCGAGACCGGGCGTGGCCACCTGGTAGTCGATGCGCCACCCTGAATCGCTGTCGAAGGCCCGTCCCCGGTAGGACCACCAGGTGTACGGCCCCTCGACCTCGGGATGCAGCGAGCGCACCACGTCGACGTACCCGCCGTCGGCCGGGTCCAGGACGCTGCCGAGCCACTCGCGCTCCTCGGGGAGGAAGCCGGAGTTCTTGGTGTTGCCGCGCCAGTTCTTCAGGTCGGCCTGCCGGTGGGCGATGTTCCAGTCGCCGCAGACGACGACCTCCCGCCCGTCGGCGGCGGCCCGCTCGCGCAGGCCCTTCAGGTAGGCGAGGAACTCGCCCATGAAGCGGTACTTCTCGTCCTGCCGCTCGGTGCCCACCTCGCCGGAGGGCAGGTAGAGGGAGGCGACGGTGACCCCGGGCAGGTCGGCCTCGACGTAGCGCCCGCTCGCGTCGAACTCGTCCGACCCGAAGCCGACGCGCACGTGATCCGGCTCACGCCGGGTGTACAGGGAGACGCCCGCGCGCCCCTTGGCGGCCGCGGGAGCGTGCACCACGTGCCAGCCGCCGGGCGCGCGCACCTCTTCCGGGAGCTGCTGCGGCTCCGCGCGCACCTCCTGCAGGCAGAGCACGTCCGCGGAGGTCTCCGCGAGCCACTCCACGAAGCCCTTCTTCGCGGCGGCCCGCAGTCCGTTCACATTCACCGAGGTCACTGTCAGCACGCCGGAACGATACCGGCACACTGGACGGAGTCCGGATGTCCACCGCGGTCTCCCGCCTGCACGAATATACGATGCCCCACATGAACATACGCCGGGTTGCCTTCGACCACCCCGACGCCGTGAAGCTGAACGACGAGGTCCAGGCCGAGTACCAGCGGCGCTACGGCGACGGGGGCGACGCCACCGTCCTCGGCACGGCCGACTTCGAGCCGCCGAACGGCGTCTACCTGATCGCGTACGACGAGTCCGACCGCCCCGTGGCCACCGGCGGCTGGCGCAGCCAGGACGCGAACGGCGAGGGCAACGAGGACGGCGACGCCGAGCTCAAGCGCATGTTCGTCGTGGAGGCGATGCGCGGCCGGGGCCTGGCCCGCCGCATGCTCGCGGCCCTGGAGGCCGACGCCCGCGCGGCCGGCCGCCTCCGCATGGTCCTGGAGACCGGCACCAAGCAGCCGGAGGCCATCGGCCTCTACACCTCCAGCGGTTACGCACCGTGCGCCAAGTTCGGCTACTACCGCCACTACGAGTCGAGCCGCTGCTTCGCGAAGGCGCTGCGGGGGGACGGCGAGAGGGGTCTGTAGGGTCGTCCGATGAACCTTCTGCTGACGGCCAGCGGCCTGCGCAACGAGACGCTGCGGGATGCGCTGCGGGACATGCTGGGCAAGCCCTTCGGCTCGGCGAACGTCGTGTTCGTCCCCACGGCGTCCGTCGCCGAGCCCGGGGACCACGGGTGGGTCGTCGCGGACCTGAACCGGCTGCACGGGCTCGGCTGGCGGGAGTTCGACGTCCTGGAGCTGAACGGCCTGCCCCGGCCGATGGTGCTCGACCGCCTGCGCCGCGCCGACGTCGTCTACGTCGAGGGCGGCAACCACTACCACCTCGCGCGCAGCATCACCGGCAACGGCCTGGCCGACGGCTTCCTGGAGGCGCTGGAGGACCGGGTCTACGTGGGCGTCAGCGCCGGCTCGATGATCTTCAGCCGTCACCTCACCGGACACTCCGCCGACGTCATCGGGGACGCCGCGGACCTCCACGTGCTCGGCGCGACGACCGTGGAGCCGCCGTTCGGCCTCTTCGACTGGTACCTCAAGCCGCACCTGCACTCGCCGGACTTCCCCGAGCGGGACGACGCCTGGGCCGACCGCGTCGCCGCGCGGGCGGACTTCCCGATCTACTTCATCGACGACGAGACGGCCGTCCGCGTCAGGGACGGCGAGCAGGACGTCATCTCCGAAGGCCGGTGGCGGTTCCATCCCGGCGGATGACACAGGAGACCTGGCAAAACAGAACTGATTAGCGAAGAGTTGACGCAGATTCGGACATATAATCGCACTTATTAATTAAATAGACGATCCTCTTTCCAAGTGTGGCAATATCCGTCCAGCAACGGAGCAAGCGGGGGAGCCACCATGTCACCAGCCGGATCGGACTTCGGCCCAGAACTGCGCCGCAGAAGGGAGGAGTCCTCGCTGTCACTGGCCCGACTGGCCGACGCGGTCCACATCTCGAAGTCGTACCTGAGCAAGATCGAGCGGGGACTCGCCACCCCCACGGGCAGGATCGCCCGAGCGCTGGACACCAAGCTCGACGCGCGGGGAGAGCTCGCCGCGCTGCTGACGCCCGGTCCGCCCGGTCCGGCCGGGCAGGGCAACGGCGGCTTACCGTCCACGGACGCCGCCTCCTGGTCGTTCCACCTGCACGACGACGGGTCGGGCGACTTCACGTCCTACGCCCCGGCCGCCTCTCCGGCGGGACGCGCTCCCGCGGTCGTCGCCCACAGTTCCCTCACCCCTGGTCCGGTCAGGAACGCGCCACTGGAAGCGGTACTTCCGGCGTTCCGGGCCCTCTTCGACGAATGCCGCCGGCTCGGCCAGTTCTCCGGCCCGGCCGTGGTGATCCCGCTGGGCGTCACGGCGACCGCCACCCTCCGCGGCCTGGGACAGGGCACGGCGCTCGGGTGCCACAACGCCGCCCTGCGGCTCGCCGCGCGCTTCGCCGAGTACACCGGGTGGATGTGGCAGGAGGCCGGTGACGACCGCGCCGCGCGGTACTGGACCGACCACGCGGCCGGACTCGCCGAAGCCGCCGGGGATCAGGAGCTCGTGGCCTACACCCTGCTGAGGCAGGCCGAACTCGCGCTGTACCAGGACGACTCGCTGGCCACCGTCGAACTCGCCCGAGCGGCGGGCACACGCGCCCGAGGCCTGCGGGTCAGAGCACTGGCCGCGCAGCGCGAGGCCCAGGGACACGCGCTCCTCGGCGACGAGGACGCCTGCCGCCGGGCTCTGGACATCGGCGCCGGCCTCATGGACGAGTCCCAGCCGCAGCCGGACGGCGCCGCCGCTCTCGGCGGCACCCAGATCCCCGATCTCACCGCCTTCGTCGAAGCCTGGTGCCTACGGGAACTGGGCCGCCCGGACGACGCGGTCCCCCTGCTCGACACCGGCCGGCAGGCCTTCGCGCCGCACGCGGTCCGCGCCAGGGCCCGCCACACCGCGCGGCTGGCCCTGGCCCTGGCCGACGCCGGGGAGATCGAACGCGCCTGTGCGGTGGCCGAGTCCGTCGCCCGCGACGTCGTGGCGACCGACTCCGCCACCGTACGGACCGACGTGCGCCAGCTCCGGTCGGCGCTGACCAGGCGGAACGGGCACGCGGTGGTCCGTGACGTACTCCCCGTCATCGCCGCCAGCCTGAGCGGCGCCCCCGTACCCCGCGCACCCCGCGGGTCGGCGGACTGACCCGCACGGACACGGCGCAGGGCTCCGGACCCGCCGCGTCCCCCGCGCGCCGCGGCCCGGCGCGACCGGTACGTCGCGTCGGCACCCACATGCCCCTGCGGACCGTTTGTGTCCTGTTGCCGACAGAAGTGTCCCCAGGCAACACCGTTGACCCCCTTCGGGGCGACTGAAAATGTCAGGTTTACCGACCGCATTCAGCCTCTCTGCGGCTTTCACACCTGCCCGAGACGGACATGGCGAACCAGCCGTCTCTTCCATCGCGGAACGAGGAGCCCTGTGACCCCCTCTCTGTTCACCAACTTCCGTCGCGCGGACACGGGTTCCGTCGGCCCGCACATCGACACCAAGCTCCAGAGCGAGTTCGGCGCGCGGGCGGCGTTCCGGGACCAGCGCAGCCTCCCCAAGGGCCACGACTTCCGTGACCAGCTCGAACGAGCCATCAGGAAGTGCGACCTCCTGCTGGTGGTCATGGGAGACCGCTGGGCCTCCGTACGGGACACCGCGGGCCGCCGTCTCATCGACCGTGAGGACGACTGGGTGCGCCGGGAGATCGCGCTCGCCGGCACGTACAAGCTGCCCGTCATCCCCATCCTGGTCGACCAGGCGCAGCTCCCGGACGCGGACGAACTCCCCGAGGACATCCGGTACCTGGCGTACCGGCAGGCCGTCTACTTCCGCCCGCACCAGGAGCACATCGACTTCCCTCCGCTCCTCGCCGCGATCCGCGAGGCCGTCCCCGGTCTGGGGCCCACCCGACGCGGCGGGAGCGGGGGCGCGGGCGGCACGGGGACCGGCGGCGGAGACACCTTCACCATCGAGCGGATGGACGGCAACGCCATCTTCGGCGGCCGGAACAACTCGATCAACCACCACGGCTCCAGCACCCCGCCCCCCTCGGCGGACGAGGAAGACGACGACCAGGAGCGCCCATGAGCACACCGGCGGACGATCACCGCGACGGCACCGGCCCCGCCGCCGACCCGGACCTCCCGGACCTTCAGGACGCGCAGGCTCCGCGTGGGCACGACGACACCCCCGAAGCGGCACCGCCCTCGGCCGCCGAGCCGGCGGGCGGCGCGCAGAGCCCGTCCTCCCCCGGCGGGTTCCCCGGGCAGGCAGCGAGCGGCAACACCCGGGACTCCCGCCAGGAGGCGGGGAGTTCCTCGTACTCCCCCGGCGCACGGTCGTCGGCGCCCCGTCCGTCCGCAGCCGTTCAGGACGAAGGCGAGGCGGTCGAGGAGATCTCCCGCGACCAGTTCTCCTTTCTCATCCGCCACTCCACCGGCACCGCGAACACCTACGGCGGACACCACAACACCGCGCTGTCGCTGAACCTGGCGGGCCCCCAGCCCGTCGAGTTCCAGCGGACCCCGCTGGACGTCCGGGACACGCAGCGCCGCCATCGCCTGCACACGCCGGTCCCCGATCACCAGTCGATGGCCGACTGCCTGAACACGCACCACCTCGCCCTGGTCACCGGGGCGCGCGGCACCGGACGGGACACCACGGCCCGGGTCCTGCTGGCCGACGCCTGCGGCGGTGACCGGGTGGCCGTTCTGCACAGCGGGGGTACGGGGCTGGCCCAGGCGCTGGCCGAACAGACCGACCGTCACCTCACCAAGGGCCATGGCGTCGTGCTGGACCTGGGCGCCGAACTGCCCGCACCGGCCGCCCTGGAGGCCCTGGCGCTGCGCGCGGAGCGGATCGGCGCCTACGTGGTGCTGATCTCGCAGAGCACCGGAGCCGAGATCGACGCTCTGTCGCCGTACGCGTTCCGGCACACCGCACCCGACCTGAAGGAGGTGCTCAGGGCCCATCTGGAGTCCGATCTGCAGCGGCACCGGACCGAGGACCACGGGGTGGACAAGTGCCCGCAGCACCCCCTGCGGGAGTTCCTGCACGGCGTGCTGCGAGACCCGCGCGTGGACGACGAGCTCCGGGCGAACCCGCCGGTCCGGGCGGTCGTCGCGCTGGCCGGCACACTGGCCGGGCACCTGCACTGCCCCGCCGAGGAACTCGGCCAGGCCTTCGGCGCCTGGCGCGACCGGCTGCGCACCCAGGCCAGGAACCTGCTCGGTCTGGGGACGGCGCCCGATGCGGCTCTCGGCCCTCACCAGCTGCCGTTGCGCCTCGCCTACGTGCTCTGCGACGGCCTGCCGCTGTCCGACTTCATCCGGGTGGGAACGCTGCTCTGTGACGAGGTGCAGCGGGCCGAGACCCGTGACGCCGCTCCCGAGCGCCGGGTCCTGGACCTGATCATCGACGAGTTGGCCGACACCGGGGCCGGCGTCGCCGCGACACCGGACGCCGGACTGTCCGACAATCCGCGCCGCGTCCGGCTCGCGGAGCCGGAACTGATGTCGACCGTGCTCGACGTCGTCTGGCACGGGCCGGGGTGGCTGCGCGCACCGCTGCTGCGGTGGCTGCGGACGCTCGCCGGGGACCGGCTGGAGCGGGTCCGGTCCCGGGCCGCCGTCATCGCCGGCCTCCTGTTGCGCCACGACGTCGACAGCGTCTACCGGGACCTCGTGCAGATCTGGGCCCGCGACACGTCCGCACGGGACCGGCAGCACGCCGCCCTGGCCCTCGCGGTGGCCGTCGAGGCGGAGGATCCCTGGCTGACCGCGCGGATCGACCGGCAGGTCGCCGACTGGGCCCGCAGCCCCAGCCCGCAGCTGCGGGACAGCGCGGCCCGGACCTACGGCACGCCGGTCGGCACCCGGGACGTGCCACGCACGCTGCGGGCCCTGGAGGCACTGGCCGGCAGGCGCACCCCCGTCCGCTACGCCTCCGTCGCCTACGCGACAGCCGCGCTGTTCCTGGCGCGCGGCGGCGCCGAGCCCGTCGCCGACGCGCTCGCCCGGTGGGTCAGGCGTCCGGACAACGACGTGTCCCCGCTCCGGCACGCGGTCGGGACCCTGATCGTGCTCGGGCCGTACACCGTCGGACCCGAACTGCCGTTCCGTCCGGTGCTCGCCGGACAGGCGATGGCGAGTCCCGAGCGGGAGGCGTCCCTCCTCCTGCTGTGGCGGCACGCGCTGCTCGACCCGGACTACGCGCGGCTGGCGTGGGCCCTGCTGGAGCAGTGGCTGCTGGCCGGTGACCGGGACAAGGAACTGCATCTGTTCCTGGAGGGGTTCGTCCCCGAGCTCGTGACGACCGAACGGCTCCTTCCCCGGGCCGGTTTCAACCTCGTCCGCATGGTGCGGCAGCACCCGGACGCCGCCTGCGCCCGCCGCGTCCTGCGCGCGATCCGCGCACGCCGGGCCTGACCCCGGCTCCCGATCCGCTTTCGACCCCATGACGAGTCCGACCGATCACAGGAGGATCAGCCCATGCCACGACGGCCCAAGGGCCTGCTCGCCACCCTGCGCGAAGCGGTACGCGCCTGGTGGCGTTCCAGGAACGGCGACGACACCGGCGAGCCCGGGACACCGGACGCCCGGTCCGACGACGACACCGAGGGAACGGGCCTCCGGAAGAAGGTGTCCGTGCAGTCGCCGCCCGTGGAGAACCCGCTCCTCATGGCGGCCCACGGTGACGTGTTCTCCTTCGAGGTCTTTCCCGCCTTCCAGTGGAGCAGCACGGAGATGTCCCGTGAGACCTTGAAGATCCGTGTCCGCCAGCACGAGGAGACGGCGCGGGAGGAACTGCTGCGGGTCGCGTGGACGGCCGCGCGCGCCTGCGCCGCGGACGACCCGGAGGCGGCCGAGCAGGCGATCAACGCCAAGCTCTCGGCAGAGGGCAACTGGTGCTACGACGACGTGCAGGGCCGCATCCGCTGCACGCCGTCGGTCCGGGTGCGGGTGGATCCGGCCGTGCGCGACCACGTGCTGCAGTACCGCCTGGAGGAGCTGACGCTCAAGGAGACGCTGCGGGTCGGCGAGTTCAGGGCGCAGCGGGCGCGCGAACTGACCGAGGCCTGGCTCGAGGTGATCAAGGACCTGGAGCTGATGCCCGAACTCGACGCGCACAAGCGGCGCCTGCTGGTGCCGTTCGCGTCGGCCTTCGCCGACGACGATTTCCACGTGGCGATGTCGGCGCTGCGCAAGGAGCGTCTCACCAGCGTCCAGGCCCTGCTGCGGGCACTCGAGGGCGCCGGCGGGGCGCACCAGCGGGCGGGCATGTACGAGTTCGCCTCCATGTACGACGCGGCGCTCAACGCCTTCCGCAACGAGATGGGCCTCGGCCCGGCTTCCTGGGCCGGGGACCTGGTCATGACGGAGGAGTCGGACCTGTGAGAACGTCCCGTGCCACCCGCGCGGCCGGAGTCCTGGCGCCGGTCGTCCTGCTCGCCGGCCTGCTCGTCGGCTGCGGCGCCGACGATCCGCGGGCCGGCTGCGCCTGGATGAAGGACCAGGCCCCGGGCTCCGGCGCGGGCGGCACCGTGCTCCTGGTCGACGGCACCGCGTCGGTACGCGGTGCCGACGGCCCGGACTACTCCGGGGCGGTCGACGCCCTGGTGCGGCAGCGGGTGCAGGCGGGCGACACGTTCTCCCTCGGCACCTTCGCGGGCGCTCCCGGAGACGTCGACTGGGCCTTCCAGAAGCGCTCCGCCGACTGGCGCAGGAGCGCCCGGGCGTCCGGCCGGCGGAACTCCAACCGGGATCACGCGGTCACCTGCCTCACCGAGGACGTCACCACCGCTCAGCACGCGGTTCCCGGCCGCGCCGGTACGGATGTCCTGGGCGCCCTGGCGACGGGCGTCGGCCTGCTCCAGGGGGTCCAGGGGCCGCGGCGGCTGGTGGTGCTGACCGACGGCCTGTCGACCACCGGCTGCGCGGACCTGCGCCAGGCCGCCTTCGGCTCCGAGTCGGAGATCAAGGCCATCGCGTCGGTGTGCGCCACCAGGGGCGAGTTCTCCGAACTGCCGGACCTGACCGGCGTCGGTGTCACGTTCGTGGGTCTGGGCCACTCCGCCGGAGACCAGCCGTCGGCCGACCGGACCCAGCGTGCCTGGCTGGCCCGCCTGTGGAAGACGCTCTGCGCGCGGGCGGGCGGGACGGGGACGTCGTGCGTCGCCGCCGACACCCCGGTCGGTTCGGCGCCCGCCCCGGACGCCACCGGCCCGGTCCCGGGCGACCCGCGGGTGCCCTACCAGGACGGCCGCTCCCGGACGTATCCGCTGCCGGGCGCCGCGTTGTTCGACACCGACTCGGCGGGGCTGCGCCCGGCGGCCACGGCGCCGCTCACCGAGATCGCCGTCCGGGCGCGCACCACACCCGGACTCGACCGCGTCGAGGTCGACGGCTACGTCGACCCGCGCGGCGGCTCCGGCAACGACCGGTCGCTCTCCCAGAGCCGCGCCGACGCGGTGGCCAGGGCGCTCGTCCAGCACGGTGTGCCCGGGGCACGCGTCGAGGCGCACGGCCGCGGGGTGTCCCCGGGGTGCCCCGTCGACGGGTCCACCGCTGACATGTCCGCCAAGGAACGGCTCCAGTGCGACCGCCGGGTGGACATCCGAATCTTCTGGAAGTGAGGTCGGACGCAAAGCCATGAACGTGAACGGCAGCAACGGTTCGGGACCGGCGGGTCCGCGCGAGTCGCCGATACGGTGCACCAGACCCCTCCTCCCGCTCGTGGGCCCGAACGGTCCGCGCCCGACGGGACGTCCGGTGGACCCGGTGGACAGCCAGGAGCACGCGGCGCTGACGCGCGCCTTCACCCGGAGCAACTCCGGCCTGGCCAAGGCCCAGGCCTCACTGGGTGAGATGGGCGACGCTCTCCACGAGACGTTCCAGTCCGCGCGGGAGGCGATCGACGCGGTGAGGTGGTTCGCGGCCCACCGCTCCTCGGGCCAGGCACGGGACGACGTGCGGGAGGTACGGGATCGGCACGCCGCGGACGGGCCGGAGGACCGACGCCTGGGACGGCAGCCATGGGTGTGGCTCCGGTGGGTCATGCTCGTGCTCAGCGCGCTGTTCGAGCTGCCCTTCGTCGGGGAGGCCGTGGTCCTGCTCCTGGACCTGCCGGACCCGGACGGCTTGTGGAACACCGCGATCCACGCGTTCGGCTACCTGGCCGCGATCGGGGTGTCCGGCCTCCAGTTCGCCATGGCCTCCGTGCTCGCCCGCTCGCTCTTCCGGCTGCGGGAGCGCAACGACCGCCGTGTCGAACGCGTGCGCCGCGGCCCGCGGGACGCGTGGCGGCACCTGTGGCGGCTCGACGGCCCGCGGTCGGAGACCCGGCGGCCCCACGACCTTCCCTGGCCCGGCCTGACGCTGCCGCTGCTCGGCAACGCGCTGCTCGTCGGCCTCCTCGCGGCGACCGCCCACAGCCGCGCGAAGCAGAGCAACCAGGTCACCGTGACCTTCGGGGACAACGGCTACCTCATGGCGGTCTTCGTCCTCACCGCTCTCAGCCTGGCCACCCTGACCACGGCCGTCCTCGCGCACAATCCCTACGCGGAGAGCCACAAAGCGGCGAAGAAGGCCCTGTCCGGCGCCGAGGAACGGGTTCGGAGCATGGTGCCGGCGGCGCGCGAGCGGATCACCGCGCACAGCGCGTCCTGGCACCGGCTGTTCGCCGCGATCGAGCGCGCCGCGGCCGAAGCGCGCCAGGTGGTGGACGACGCCTGCGCCGCGATCGTCGACGAGCGGGCCGAGTCCGGGCTGGCCGGCACGCTGCGGCTGCCGCTGCGGGAGTACGCCCTGCCGGTCGACGAGGAACACAGCGGAAACGCGACGCCCCGACTGCGCCTGGACATCCTGGACCACTGCACCGACCTGCTGAACCAGTACGCCCCGCATCTGCTGGAGGACCAGCTGGAGGACCTCGTCGACGAACTGCATCGCCAGTTCCTGATCCCGGGCGGGCCGCCGGCCACCCGAGCACCGGCGCCGGCCGAATGACCCGACGGCCGGACCTGAGTGAGCAGGACGTCAAACACCTGGAGCTGCTGCAGAGCGTGATCTCCCGGCTCGGCAACAACTCCTTCCTCGTCAAGGGCTGGTGCATCACGCTCGACAGCACGCTGATCGCCGTGACGAACGGCCGCCCGCCGTGGAAGACGATTCCGGTGGCCGTGACCGTGGCGATCGGGTTCTGGCTGCTCGACGGCTACTACCTTCGTCAGGAGCGGCTGTTCCGCGGCCTGCACGAGAAGGTCGCCACCGGCGGGGAGGGTTCTCCGCCCCCGTTCACGATGGACGCCCACCGTTACGGTGGCGAAGCGCCCTGGCCGCCCGTGCTGCTGTCCCGGCCGATGCTGTTCTGCTACGGGTCGCTCATCATCGCGGGCAGTCTGCTGATCCTCTTGCTGAGCTGACCCTCGCTGTCCCGCGCCCCGGCGCGCCGACCCCCGCCGCGGCGCGCTCACGGCTCAGCGCCAGGCGGGGCGGGGGGCCGTCCACGGCAACCTCCGCACGCCCCGCCGACGCGGGCCGTCCTCGGCCGCGGGGGGCGTCCACGGCAGGACGATCCCGTCTCCGTGCCGGCGCGGCACGACGTGGACATGAAGATGCGGAACCGTCTGCGTGGCGACCGCGCCGCGGGAAGTGATCACATTGCAGTCGCCCACCTCACCGGCGAGTTCGGCGGCGTGCCGCATCGTCATCGCGGAAACGGCAGGATCGGCCGCCACGTCCGGGACATGCGTCTTGGGCAGCACGAGCACATGGCCCGGGGTGACGCCTCCGCCCCGCGGACTGATGGCCAGTGCGCCCTCCCACTCACGGACGAGGCGCGCGGGTGCGACTCCTCGGACGATGCGGCAGAACGGGCAGTCACTGTCGGGAAGCCGGTCGTCCGCGGGCATCCCGAGCGCCGTGGCGCGATCCCTCGCTCGCTGGTCCATCGCTCCTCCAAGCGCCGTTCACCTCACGCCGGTGCACCCGGCCACCGTACGGCGCCCGAGTCCGAAACCCGGCACTCCGCCCACGGGGCGGTGACGACGAACAGGCCCCGAAAACGACGAAATCCCGACCGATCATGTAGATCGACGGGATCTCGCCAACCGCCCTCAAGTCACCTTGAGAACAGTTGATGCAGTGGACCTGAGGGGATTTGAACCCCTGGCCCCCTCGATGCGAACGAGGTGCGCTACCGGACTGCGCCACAGGCCCTTGCAACGAGTGAAACTCTAGCATCCCCGTCGGGGTGCTTGGAAATCCGTTCCCTGACTGGTCAGCGCGGGGTGCCGAGACGCCTCGCGCTGACGGCCTCGGGTCATTCGTTGGCCGCGCGCGGGCGGTCGCCGTCCTCGTACTGGTCGAAGAGGGGCGTGCGGCCGCGCTCGCGGGCCCGGCGGGCGGAGGCCGCCCGGCGGGCGTCGGTCCGGCCGTCGGCCGTCCGGTCGTCGTCGGCTGTGTCGGCGTCGTCGGCCGGTGCCGGCTCCGGCGCCTCGGCCTCGGGCGCCGCCGGCCTGGTCTCCTGCTCCGGGGCGACGGCACTGGAGCGCGCCGAGCTCCACGCGTCCGGCGCCCCCAGGTCCACGTCGGAGGTGGCGCGCGGCGCGACCGGCGCGGTCACGTAGGTCGGCAGGGGCACCGGCACCGGGTCCCAGCTGTCGCCGTGCCCGGGGCGGCGCTGCCGCTCGCGCTGCTGGTCGACCCACTCGGCGTGGTCGGTCTGCTCGACGAGGGCGCGCCGGTCGGCAGCGAGGGCGGACAGACCGGGGTCGGTCCCGGTCCCTGGTCCCTCCTCCGGTTCGTCCGCGCCGGCCTCCGGGTCGACGGGCGGGCGGCGGCGCGGCTGGCGCTCCCGCAACCGCTGTGCGGCGGCCTCCGCCTGACGCCGGTCCATCTGGTAGGCGAAGCGCCGGCGCTCCTGCGCGCGCAGGTAGGCGATGTAGGCGCTGAGCATGACGGCGGGCACACCCGGTGCCCACAGGAACGCGAGCCCGCCCACGGCGGCGACGATCGCGCCGAGGGTGAAGGCGACGAAGAGCAGCACGGTGGTGCGCCGACGGCGGGCGAGCGCCTTCGACCGCCGGGCGCGTTCCGCGGCCGCCTGCGCGGAGGGCGCGCGCCGCGGGGTCGGAATCGGCTTGCGGGCGGGCCTGGCGCCGGAGTTGGGCGCCGCCGGAGGGACGGACACGGACGCCGCGGCGGACGCGGACGCCGGGGTGGCGGCCGGCGCCGGGGCGGGCGCGGAGCCGGTCTGACGGCGGGGCGTGGAAGGAGACTTGGCCGCCTCCGGTGCCTGCTCCGCCTGGACGTCCGCCCGGACCTGACGGCGGGTCGGGGGCATGGCGAAGGCCCGGACGTCCACCGACTCGGTGACGGCGTCCGGATCGCCGGCGTCCTGCTCCCCCTCCGAGGCGGAGCGCGCCCGCAGGTCCCTGGCGTACCGGCGCTCCATCCCCGCCCGTCCGGACAGCAGCCGGATGGCGGTGCTGAAGCGTTCCGTCGGACGGGCCTCGTTCAGCTCGTCCTGCCTACGGAGCCACATCGGCACCAAGTAGGCGGCCCAGGCCCCGACAATGACTGCGTAGATGAGGCCGCTGCTGCTCACGTCTCACACGGTAGAGGGGTTTGCGTGGGGCCATCTGCCAATTGCGTCGGTGTGTCGCACGATCCGGCTGATATTTCGAGCATTTTTTTGGACCGATGCGATCAGCAGGCCACCCGAGCCGCGAATTCAATGCCCCGAGACGGTCAAGAACCGATCAATTTCGAACACACATTCAATTTGCGAGCTAGCCGGGATTCCCTGGGGTGCTCTGCGGATCGCGAGGACCGGAGCCGTGCGGCGGGGGGCCCGCCGGCCCCGGCGCCTTCGCCGGCGCGCTCTGGGAGCGGGCACGCTGCCAGCGGGCGAGCAGCCCCTCCGGCACCTCCTCCGCGGTGAGGGCGTAGACCAGGTGGTCGCGCCAGGCGCCGTCGATGTGCAGATAACGCGGCCGCAGCCCCTCCTCGCGGAATCCGAGTTTCTCCACCACCCGGCGGCTGGGCCGGTTCTCCGGGCGAATGCAGACCTCGATGCGGTGCAGACCCACGGTGCGGAAACAGTGGTCCACCACGAGCGCGACGGCCGTCGGCATCACCCCGCGGCCGGCCACCGACCGGTCCACCCAGTAGCCGACGTGCCCCGAGCACATCGACCCCCAGGTGATCCCGGCGACCGTCAACTGCCCCACCAGCCGCCCCTGGTACTCGATGACGAAGGGCAGCATGCGGCCGGCGTTCGCCTCGGACCGCAGGTGCCGGACCATCTGCCGGTAGGTCGGCCGGTGCGCTATCGGCCCGCTGGGCGTGGGCGGCGGGATGGTCGCCTCCCACGGGCGCAGCCAGTCCCGGTTGCGCCGGTTGACCTCGCGCCACTCCCGCTGGTCGCGCACCCTTATGGGCCGGAGGACGACATCGCCGTCCACCAGCACGACGGGCCAGGATGAGCCGTTCAGCTCGCACCCCCACTGCCGGTTCCCGGGTGGTCGCCGCCGCGGATCTGGTCGACGGCGTGCGCCAGCAGCGGTTCCAGGACGGCGAGACCGTCCCGCACCCCGCCGGTGGACCCGGGAAGGTTGACGATCAGTGTCCGGCCCGCCACTCCGGCCAGGCCCCTGGACAGCGCGGCGGTGGGCACCTTGCCGCGTCCGAACGCCCGGACGGCCTCGGCGATGCCCGGCACCTCGTAGTCGAGCACCGCGCGGGTCGCCTCCGGCGTGCGGTCGGTGGGCGAGACGCCGGTGCCGCCGGTGGTGACGACGACGTCGTACCCGGCCTCGACGCCGGCGCGCAGCGCGGCCGCCACGGGGTCCCCGTCGGGCACGACCCGCGGCCCGTCCACACTGAAGCCGAGCGCCGTCAGGCCCGCCGCGAGCAGCGGACCGCCCCGGTCCTCGTAGGCGCCGGCGGCGGCGCGGTTCGAAGCGGTCACGACCAGCGCGCGGTACGGCGCGCGCGGCGCACCACCGGCGGACGGTCCGGCGCTCACGGCCTGCTCCAGTCGCCCGACTTCCCGCCCGTCTTCTCCTCCACGCGTACGTCCGTGATGACCGCTCCCTTGTCGACCGCCTTGACCATGTCGATCACCGTGAGCGCCGCGACGGAGACCGCCGTGAGGGCCTCCATCTCGACTCCCGTGCGGTCCGTGGTCTTCACCGTGGCCAGGATCTCCACCGCGTCGTCCGCGACCGACAGATCCAGTTTCACACCGGAGAGGGCCAGAGGGTGACACAGCGGGATCAGCTCCGGGGTGCGTTTGGCGCCCATGATCCCGGCGATGCGCGCGGTGGCGAGGGCGTCGCCCTTCGGCACCCCCTCGCCGCGCAGCAGTTCGACCACGCGGGGCGAGACGAGGACGCGTCCGCTCGCGCGGGCGGTGCGCGCGGTCACGTCCTTGCCGGAGACGTCGACCATGCGGGCCGCGCCCGCGTCGTCGAGGTGCGTCAGTCGGTCTGGCGCCTCTGGCACAGAGCGTCCAGAGGGTCCAGAGGGTCCGGGGGTGTCCCCCCGGAAGGGCTCAGTCATGCTGTGTGGCGCTCCCGGTCCTGGCCCGTCGCGGTGCGGCGCTCGGGCCTGCTGTGCGCGACACGGTACCGCCACGGCGACCCGGACCAGCGCGCAGGACCGCCCGGCGGACGGGGACGGGCGGCGGACGGGGACGGGGACGGGCGGCGGGGACGGGCGGCGGGTCAGCCGAGCAGGACGACCTCGACGTCGGTGCCGGGCTCGACGGACTCCACGTCCTCGGGCACCACGATCAGCGCGTCGGCGTGGGCCAGGGCCGCGACCAGGTGCGACCCTGCGCCGCCCACGGCGGTCACCTCGCCGTCGGCGTACGCCCCGCGCAGGAACTGCCTGCGCCCCCTGGGCGAACCCAGCGCCTTGTCGGCCCGGAGGGTCGCCGTGGTGCGGGGCCGGTGCACGTCGCCTAGGCCCATCAGGGTGCGGATGACCGGGCGGACGAAGAGCTCGAAGGAGACGTACGACGACACGGGGTTGCCCGGAAGGGCCAGCAGGGGCGTGTGGTCGGGGCCGATGGAGCCGAAGCCCTGGGGCTTGCCGGGCTGCATGGCGAGCTTGCGGAAGTCGACGCCGGCGCCCGGCTCGTCCACGTCGCCGACATGCGCCAGCGCCTCCTTGACGACGTCGTACGCCCCCACGCTGACCCCGCCGGTGGTGACCATCAGGTCGGCGCGGACGAGCTGGTCCTCGATGGTGGAACGGAGCGTCTCGGCGTCGTCCACGACGGCGCCCACCCGGTAGGCGATCGCGCCCGCGTCCCGGGCGGCGGCGGTGAGGGCGAAGCTGTTGGAGTCGTAGATCTGCCCGCTGCCGAGTCCCTCGCCCGGCTGGACGAGCTCGCTGCCGGTGGACACGACGACCACGCGCGGGCGCGGGCGCACGCGTACCGTGCCGTGGCCGATCGCGGCGAGCAGCGCGATCTGCGGCGGGCCGAGGACGGTGCCGGCCGCCAGGGCGAGGTCGCCGGCCTTCACGTCGCTGCCACGCGCGCGTACGTGCGCGCGTGCCTCGGCGGGCCGGTGCACGCGCACGTGCCCCTCGGCTCCCTCGGGCGCGAGGCTGCGCGCCCGCATCCCGGCGACCGGTCCCGCGCCGAGCCCGCCGTCGGTCCACTCCACGGGGACCACGGCCTCGGCGCCGGGCGGCAGCGGGGCGCCGGTCATGATGCGGGCCGCCTGACCAGGGCCCACCGGGGTCAGCTCGGCCGCGCCCGCCGCGACGTCCCCGACGACCTCCAGGACGGCCGGGAACTCCTCGCTCGCGCCCGCCACGTCCGCGACCCGTACCGCGTAGCCGTCCATGGAACTGTTGTCGAACGGCGGCAGCGAGACCGGCACCATGACGTCGTCGACCAGGACGCAGCCCTGGGCGTCGAGCAGTTGCAGCTCGATGGGGTCCAGGGGGCGGACGGTGGTGAGGATGTCCTCCAGGTGCTCGTCCACCGACCACAGGCGGTCCGGGCCGGCGGGGCGGGTCGCGGCGCTGCTCAACTCTGCTGCATCTCCTCGGCTACGTAACTGCGAAGCCAGGTCCGGAAGTCCGGGCCCAGGTCTTCACGTTCGCACGCGAGCCGGACAATGGCACGCAGGTAGTCGCCGCGGTCGCCGGTGTCATAGCGGCGGCCCTTGAAGACGACGCCGTGCACGGGACCGCCGACCTTCTCGTCCTGGGCGAGCTGCTGGAGCGCGTCGGTGAGCTGGATCTCGCCGCCGCGGCCGGGCTCGGTGCGCCGCAGTATGTCGAAGACGTGCGGGTCGAGGACGTAGCGGCCGATCACCGCGTAGCTGGACGGGGCGTCCGCCGGGTCCGGCTTCTCGACCAGGCCGGTCACCTTGACGACGTCGCCGTCGGCGGTGGTCTCCACGGCGGCGCAGCCGTAGAGGTGGATCTGCTCGGGGTCGACCTCCATGAGCGCGATCACGCTGCCGCCGTGCTGCTCCTGGACCTCGATCATGCGCTGGAGCAGGGGGTCGCGCGGGTCGATCAGGTCGTCGCCGAGCAGGACGGCGAAGGGCTCGTGGCCCACGTGCGGGGCCGCGCAGAGCACGGCGTGGCCGAGGCCCCTGGGGTCGCCCTGGCGGACGTAGTGCATCGTGGCCAGGTCGCTGGACTCCTGCACCTTGGCCAGCCGGCCGGCGTCGCCCTTCTTCTGGAGCGCCGACTCCAGCTCGTAGTTGCGGTCGAAGTGATCCTCCAGCGGGCGCTTGTTGCGTCCGGTGATCATGAGGACGTCGTCGAGCCCCGCCGACACGGCCTCCTCGACCACGTACTGGATCGCCGGCTTGTCGACGACCGGCAGCATCTCCTTGGGAGTGGCCTTGGTGGCCGGCAGGAACCGGGTGCCGAGGCCTGCCGCGGGAATGACAGCCTTGCTGATCCTGGGGTGCGACTGAGTCATGTCCGCAACCTTATCCGGTGCCTTTGCGGAGAATCTGAGGCTCCGGTCAATTGGCACGCATATGTTCGGATTAAGAAGGGTGCGGGACGACCTGTGGAGCACGGTGGGTCTGGGGCCGAGAGTGACAAGCGAACGTTGCGCCGGGAATTCCTCGGGGTGAGGAACAGGTTGACGGCGGATGTCGTCGGGGAGGCGGCCGACGCGCTGGCCGGGCACGCCCTCGAACTGCCCGAGTTGGCGCGTGCACGCACGGTGGCGGCGTACGTCTCGGTCGAGAACGAGCCCGGCACGCTCCCGCTGCTGGACGCGCTGGTCGGGCGGGGGGTGCGCGTCCTGCTCCCCGTGCTCCTGCCGGACCACGACCTGGACTGGGGCGCGTACGCCGGGGAGGGCTCCCTGGTCCGCGTCCAACACGGCGGCAGGATGGCGCTGTTCGAACCTTCCGGTGAACGCCTCGGGCCGGACGCCGTGCTCGGCGCGGACGTCGTGCTGCTGCCGGGGCTCGCGGTGGACGCGCACGGGATGCGCCTGGGACGCGGCGGGGGGTCGTACGACCGGGTGCTGGCGCGGCTGGAGCGCGCGGGCGCACACCCGGCGCTGGTGGTGCTCCTGTACGACACGGAGGTCGTCGAACGGGTGCCCGCGCAGCCGCACGACCGGCCGGTGCGGGCGGTGGTGACGCCGTCGGGGGTGCGCCGGTTCCCGGCCGCCTGAGCCGCTCTCGATCCGGACGGGAACGCCCGACGGGAACGGCCGGCACGAACGGCCGACGGGAACGGCCCTCCACGCGTGCGTGGAGGGCCGTTTCACCGCGGGTGCCGTCGCGCTCAGGGCTTGAGGACGAGGGTGTCGCTGGTGCTCTGGTCGACCGCCTTGTCCGAGAAGGACCACGGGAGCAGTTCACCGGCGGCCCACTTGCCCGTCTGGTCGGTGTAGTGAGCGCTGAAGGCGTGTCCGGAGGCCCCGGTGAGGTTGATCCACTTGGACTTGTCGAGGTCGTCGAGGTTGACGATCATCCGCATGGAGGGGACCCAGACGACGCCGTAGCCGCCCGCCGCGTTCCAGCCGGTCGCGTCGACCGTGGCCTCGCCGCCGCTGAGCTTCCAGGGGCCGCGGTTGAGGACGTACTGGACGATGCTCGGACCGTCGGTGCCCAGCGTCTGGTTCTTCAGGAACAGACGGTGCAGCCGGCCCCAGCTCCAGGTGTCGATGTCCTTGCCCAGCTTGGCGGTGAGCTCCCAGCGGGCGTCGATCATGGCGCGCCGGAACAGCTGGTCCATGTTCTCGGCCTTGGGGCGGTCGCCCGCGCCCGCCGGCGTCTTCCACCAGTCGCTGTTCGGCTTCTCCATGAGGTTGCGGACCACCTCGAACCAGCGGTCGCCGCCGTCGGGCTGGGCCTGGTCGGCGTCGCGCTCGCCGCACTCGCGGACCTTGGTGTCGTCGTCCAGCGGACCGGTGCTGTCGATCTTGTCGACCCACAGGCACTGGCCCTTGACGCGCAGTTCCTTGGGCAGCTTGTTGCCGAAGGCGAGCTTGAGGATGTTGCGCCAGACCGCGTTGAAGTAGGCCGCGGCCGCGGAGTCGGCGTCCTGGGTGTAGTCCCAGCCCTCCAGGAGCTTCTGCGCCGCGCGCACGTCCTTGTCGTCGAGGTTGATCTTCAGCAGTCTGGGCACCAGCAGCTTGGCGATCTCGCTGCTGTTGTCCGTCTGCATCTGGCGCATGTCGTCGGTGGAGATCTTGCCGCCGTCCTTGATCTTCGACTCGATCAGGTCGGTGATGCGCTGGCTGCGGGTGCCGTACCCCCAGTCCGTGGTGAGCGTGTAGGGGTACTTGTCCTTGTCGATCACGGCCTGGTTGGCGGTGACGATGTAGCCGCGCTTCGGGTTGTACTCGTAGGGCAGTTCGTCCTGCTTGATGAACCCGGTCCACTTGTACTTGGAGTCCCAGCCCGGTGCCGGGATGGACCCGTCGTCGGCGGACGAGCGCGTGGGGATCTTCCCGGGCAGCGTGTAGCCGATGTTGTTCTTGGTGTCGGCGTAGATCAGGTTCTGCGAGGGCACGTCGAACTGGGCGGCCGCCTGGCGGAAGGAGTCCCAGTCGGACGCCTTGTCGAGGGCGAAGACGGCGTCCATGGTGGTGCCCGGGTCCAGGGCGGTCCACCTGAGGGCGATGCCGTAGCCGTCGCCGCGGTCGGGTGCGGCGGTGTCGACGGTGGCCCTCTTGCCGACCTGGACGAGTTCGTCGTCGCGGTCGGACAGCAGCGGCATGCCGTCGGCGGTCTGGCGCACGACGATCTGCTTGGACGCGCCGCCGGCGACCTTGATGGTCTCGGTGCGGGTGGTGAAGGGCTTGGTCGTGCCGTTGTACAGGTAGCCGTCGCCGGAGAGCTTCTCCAGGTAGAGGTCGGTGACGTCGACCCCGGAGTTGGTCATGCCCCAGGCGATGTCGCCGTTGTGGCCGATTATGACGCCCGGCATGCCGGCGAACGTGTAGCCGGTGACGTCGTACTGGCACTTGCTGGAGACCGTGGTGCAGTGCAGGCCCATCTGGTACCAGACGGACGGCAGTGACGCCGACAGGTGCGGGTCGTTGGCGAGCAGCGGCTTGCCGGTGATGGTGTACTGACCCCCGACGACCCACGAGTTGGAACCGATGCCCTGCCCGTTCACGCCGACGGCCGTGGGGACGTCGTCCAGGACGTTGTAGAGCCGCTCCAGCTGGCTCGTGACCGCCGAACCGCCGGACGACGAGGTGGTGGTGGTGCCACCGGTGCCCGCCGAGGTCCCGGAGCCGCTCGTGGAGCCGGTGGAGCCGGTGGAGCCGCCCTGCTGGAACGTCTTGGTGACCGCGTCGTACTGGCCTTCCTGGACGATCGGCTTGTTGCGGCTGTACGGGTAGTCCGGGTACAGGTCCTTGATCTGCTGCGGGCCGAGGCGGCTGGTCATCAGGGCGCGGTCGATCTCGTCCTGCATGTTGCCGCGCAGGTCCCAGGCCATCGCCTTCAGCCAGGAGACCGAGTCGACGGGGGTCCACTGCTCGGGCTTGTAGTCGTTGACGAACCCGAGGGCCGCGTACTCCAGGGAGATGTCCTTGCCGTCCTTGCCCTGGAGGTAGGCGTTGACCCCCTTGGAGTACGCCTGGAGGTACTTCTTCGTGGAGGCCGACAGCTTGGTGTCGTACTCCTCCTTCGCGACCCGGTCCCAGCCCAGGGTGCGCAGGAACTCGTCGTTCTTCACCTGGCCCTTGCCGAACATCTCGGACAGCCGCCCGGCGGTCATGTGGCGCCGCACGTCCATCTCGTAGAACCGGTCCTGCGCCTGGACGTAGCCCTGCGCCATGAACAGGTCCTCGTCGGACGAGGCATAGATCTGCGGGATGCCGTAGCCGTCGCGCTTGACGGTCACGGGCCCGGAGAGGCCGTCGAGCGTGAGGGAGCCCTTGGTCTGCGGGAAGGACGCGCGGACCGTGCTGACCGACCAGTACGCCCCGTAGAAGACGCCACCGATCACGGCCAGGACGAGCACCAGCACGAGGAGCCGGCCTCTGCGCCCCTTCTTCCTGCCGGACTTGCCAGGCTTGTCACCCGTTGTGGCGGTGGTGTTGGGGGGCATCGCTGTCCTTGCTGTCCTAACGCGAGCGGCAGGCGGGCATGTGCTTTTGACTGAGCGCTGGAGCAACCATAGGCGCAGGGCCTCACGCCACTTGACGCGGAGTGGGGAACCGGCGGGCATGGGCGTTCGATCTTGCCTCGCGAAGCGTCAAGAAAGCGTCAAGAGTTAGGTAAGGTAACGAAGTACTTGGGTGCGTTCTGCCGCACTCTCGGTCCTGTGTACGTGCGCTTCCGCGTCGCCCGCGCGCGAGCCAAGGAAGGGAACCGCCGCTGACTGTCCACCACCTCAACCAGCTCCTGCTCGTCTGCTCCATGGTCCTGCTCGTCGCCGTCGCGGCCGTCCGGATCTCCTCGCGCAGCGGGCTCCCCAGCCTGCTCGTGTACCTGGGGATCGGTGTCCTCATGGGCCAGGACGGCATCGGCGGCATCCACTTCGCCGACGCGGAACTGACCCAGGTCATCGGGTACGCGGCCCTGGTCGTGATCCTGGCCGAGGGCGGCCTCGGCACGAAGTGGAAGGAGGTCGAGCCCGTCCTGGCGTCCGCCTCCGTGCTGGCGCTGGTCGGGGTCGGGGTGAGCGTCGGCGTCACCGCCGCGGGCGCGCACTACCTGGTCGGGCTGGAGTGGCGGCAGGCGCTGATCATCGGCGCGGTGGTGTCCTCGACGGACGCGGCGGCGGTGTTCTCGGTGCTGCGGCGCATTCCGCTGCCCGCGCGGGTGACGGGCACCCTGGAGGCGGAGTCCGGCTTCAACGACGCCCCGGTGGTCATCCTGGTCGTCGCCTTCTCCACCGCGGGACCGGTCGCGCAGTGGTACCTGCTGCTGGGCGAGATAGCCATGGAGCTGGCCATCGGCGCGGGCATCGGCCTCGCGGTCGGCTGGCTGGGCTCCTGGGGCCTCAGGCGCGTCGCCCTGCCCGCCTCCGGCCTGTACCCGATCGCCGTGATGGCCATCGCGGTCACCGCGTACGCGGCCGGCGCGCTGGCGCACGGCAGCGGCTTCCTCGCGGTCTACCTGGCCGCCATGATGCTCGGCAACGCCAAGCTGCCGCACTGGCCGGCCACCCGCGGGTTCGCCGAGGGGCTCGGCTGGATCGCCCAGATCGGCATGTTCGTCCTGCTCGGTCTGCTGGTCACCCCGCACGAACTCGGCGACGACATCGTGCCCGCCCTCGTCATCGGGCTGGTGCTCACCATGGTGGCGCGGCCGGTGAGCGTGGTCGCCAGCCTCGCGCCGTTCCGGGTGCCCTGGCCGGAGCAGATCCTGATGTCCTGGGCCGGGCTGCGCGGCGCCGTGCCCATCATCCTGGCGACCATCCCCATGGTGAACGGCGTCGACACCAGCCATCGGATCTTCAACATCGTCTTCGTCCTGGTCGTCGTCTACACCCTCGTCCAGGGACCGACCCTGCCCTGGCTGGCCCGCAAGCTGCGGCTCGGCGAGGGCCCGGAGGCCGCCGACCTCGGGATCGAGTCCGCGCCCCTGGAGCGGCTGCGCGGGCACCTGCTGTCCGTCTCGATCCCCGAGGGATCCCGCATGCACGGCGTGGAGATCAACGAGCTGCGGCTGCCCGCCGGGGCCGCCGTCACCCTCGTCGTCCGCGAAGGAAAATCGTTCGTCCCGCTGCCCGCGACGGTGCTGCGGCGCGGGGACGAACTGCTCGTGGTCGCCACCGACCCGGTACGGGACGCGGCCGAGCGCCGGCTGCGCGCGGTCGGCCACGGCGGCAAGCTGGCGGGCTGGCTGGGCACGAACGGGACGGCGGGCGCACGTTAAAGGCGTGTTTCGGATGGTTCACACCTCGGGCAATCCCAGGTGAGCGAGCCTTAGGGTGCCCGTTTTCACAGGTGTACCGGGCCTTCCCGCCTGTAGGATGAATGCACCCTGATCGAACCAACTCTGCCTGACGCAGAGCTGGCGCGACCGTATGGCGGCCGGACCGCTCCTCGCAGCGGACGCCGGTATCTACCGCAGTTCCGCGCAAGAGGACAGCTCTCGGCGCCCCCCGCACGGGCGCGCTACCAGGCGGCAGAAAGGCACGGGCCGTGGCATCCACGGTCACCACCGAGCCGTCCGGGAACCCGGCGGCCCCGTCCCGCCCGGGATACGGCCGGCTGCTGCGCACCCGCGGCGCCTGGACGTTCCTGCTCCCCGGCTTCGCCGCGCGCCAGCCGTTCGCGATGCTCACCATCTCCATCGTGCTGCTCGTGCAGCACACCACGGGCTCGTACGGCGCCGCGGGCGCCGCCGCGGCGGTCACCGGTGTCTCCATGGCGCTCTTCGCGCCCTACAGCGGCCGCCTGGCCGACCGCTACGGGCAGCGCGCGGTGCTGGTCCCCGGCGTGCTCGTGCACACGCTGTCGGGCCTCGCCCTGACGGCGCTCGCGCTGGCCCACGCGCCCCTGTGGGCCGTGTTCGCGGCCGCCGTGCCGACCGGCGCCTCGGTGCCGCAGATCGGCCCCATGGTGCGCGCCCGCTGGGGCGTCAAGCTGCAGGACTCCCCGCTGATGGCCACCGCGGCGGCCTTCGAGTCCGTCACCGACGAGCTCACCTTCGTGGTCGGCCCGCTGCTCGCGACCGCCCTGTGCACCACCGTCGCCCCGGCCGCCGGCCTGGTCACCGAGGCCGCGCTCACCCTGGCCGGCGGTCTGCTGTTCGCCGCCCGCAAGAGCACCCAGCCCCAGGTGACCGGCACCGGCCACGCGCGCGTGCGGCACCCCTCGGCGCTCCGCGTCCCCGGCGTGCGCGTGCTGGTCGTCGCCTTCCTGGGCATCGGCTCCGTCTTCGGCGGCATGCAGGTCTCCCTCGCCGCGTTCACCGAGTCGATCGGCGAGCCCGGTCTGAACGGCGTCCTGTACGGCACCTTCGCCGCGGGCAACATGCTGTCGGGCATCGTCTGCGGCGCGCTCGCCTGGAAGGCCGCCCCGCACCGCCGTCTCGTCGTCGGCTACGCGGCGCTCGCGCTGACCGCGTCGGCGCTGTGGACGTCCCACTCGGTGCCGGTCCTGGCCGGTCTCGGCCTGCTGGTAGGCATGTGCATCGCCCCCGCGCTGATCACCGGCTACACGCTGGTCGAGAGCCTGGTCCCGGCCGGCGCCCGCACGGAGGCGTTCACCTGGCTGACCGGCGCGGTGGCGCTCGGCCAGGCGGCGGCGGTCACGGTCGCCGGGCAGCTGGAGGACCGGCTGTGGGGCGGCTCCGGGTTCCTGGTGCCGATGACCGGCACCGTACTGGCCCTGGCGACCCTCGTGGCGCTGCGTTCCCGGCTGGTCGGCCGGTCCCGGAACCGTACCGTCGCGCGTGGCGTCGGTCACCGCGTGCCCGTGACGGTGGACTGATCCTCAGGAATACGTCACTATGGACCGTCGTTAGCACTCATCGAGTGAGAGTGCCAGGAGGAAGACAGTGCCGACGTACCAGTACCAGTGCACCGAGTGCGGCGAGGGCCTCGAGGCGGTGCAGAAGTTCACCGACGACGCCCTGACCGAGTGCCCGAACTGCGGTGGCCGCCTGAAGAAGGTGTTCTCCGCCGTCGGCATTGTCTTCAAGGGCTCGGGCTTCTACCGCAATGACAGCCGCGGCTCCTCGTCGAGCAGCAGCCCCGCGTCGAAGTCGGGCTCCGCGTCGTCGAGCACGTCGTCCGAGTCGAAGTCGTCCGAGTCGAAGTCGTCGACGTCCTCGGCGTCGTCCGCGTCCGGCTCGGCCAGCAGCTCCGCCGCCTGAGACCTCGTCCCCCGTACCCCGCCGTCGCTCGACGGCGGGGTACAGGGCGCTCCCGGACACCGGCTCCGGCCCGCTCGGGCGGCCAGCTAGGGTGCTGCGCATGGTGAACGCAGAGATCGGCGTAATCGGCGGTTCCGGCTTCTACTCGTTCCTCGACGACGTGACCGAGATCCAGGTCGACACCCCCTACGGGCCGCCCAGCGACTCCCTCTTCCTCGGCGAGATCGCCGGCCGCCGGGTCGCCTTCCTGCCCCGCCACGGACGCGGGCACCACCTGCCGCCGCACCGCATCAACTACCGGGCCAACCTCTGGGCACTGCGCTCGGTGGGCGTGCGCCAGGTGCTCGGCCCGTGCGCGGTGGGCGGTCTGCGCCCAGAGTACGGTCCCGGCACCCTGCTCGTGCCGGACCAGCTGGTGGACCGCACGAAGTCACGGGCCCAGTCGTACTTCGACGGGCTGCCGCTGCCCGACGGCACCGTGCCGAACGTCGTGCACGTCTCCCTGGCCGACCCCTACTGCCCCACCGGCCGGGCAGCGGCCCTGAAGGCGGCGCGCGGCCGGGAGTGGGAGCCGGTGGACGGCGGCACCCTGGTGGTGGTCGAGGGGCCGCGCTTCTCGACCCGCGCCGAATCGCTGTGGCACCAGGCGCAGGGCTGGTCGGTGGTGGGCATGACCGGCCACCCGGAGGCGGCGCTCGCCCGGGAACTGGAGCTCTGCTACACGTCGATGACGCTGGTCACGGACCTGGACGCGGGCGCCGAGACCGGCGAGGGTGTCTCGCACGACGAGGTGCTGCGGGTGTTCGCGGCCAACGTGGACCGGCTGCGGGGCGTGCTGTTCGACGCGGTGGCGGCCCTGCCGGACAACGCCGCACGGGACTGCCTGTGCACGAACGCGCTCGGCGGCATGGATCCGGGCTTCGCGATGCCGTGACGCGGGCGCTTTCCCTGGGCCGGGCCGGGAGGGGATCCCTCGGGCGGGCCGGGACGGGACCCCTCGGGCGGGCTGAGACAGGACGCCTCGGGCAGGCCGGGACAGGACCCCCGGGCGGGCCGGGAGGGGATCCCTCGGGCGGGCCGGGACGGGACCCCTTGGGCGGGCTGAGACAGGACGCCTCGGGCAGGCCGGGACAGGACCCCCGGGCGGGCCGGAACAGGACCCCTCGTGCGGGTGGCCGAGTTGTCCACAACCGGCCGGTAGCCCACCGGCGCCGACGGGTTCGGGCACGAGACCTCATCGTGGTCTCGCAAGCCGATTCCCCGTCGCAGGTGGTGACCGCCATGTCCGTTCCCCCGTCCCCCTACCCCACCCTCACCCCTCCCCTGCGTGTCCCGCGCCCACTGGGCACGGACGCCCCCGCCACCTGCGAGGTCCCGTACTTCGAACCGGTGCGGGTGCGCGGCGGGCGGTACCGGCCGCTCCGGCTGCTGCTCCATCCCGGGCGGGCCCTCGCGGCCGGCCTCGCGATCACCGCGGCGGCGCTGGTCGCGGCGGGGCCACGCGCCGCCACCGACCCGCCGCACGCCGAGCGGCCCCGCGGCCACCCCGCCGCCGGTCAGACGGCGCGCCGGCACACCCCGCCCGTCGACATGGTGACGGCGCCGGTCCGGATCGCCGACGCGGCCACCGTCCGGCTGCTGCACCCCGGCGACCGGGTGGACGTCATCGCCGCCGGGGATCCCGCGGCGGGCGGCCGGGCCCGGGTGATCGCACGCGGGGTGCGCGTGACGAAGCTGCCGGAGCCGGTCGACGCGGCGGCGGAGAGCGGGGCGCTGGTCGTCCTCTCGGTCCCGCGCGCCACCGCGGCCGGGCTGGTCGGCGCGAGCGCCACGGCACGGCTGGGGGTGACGTTGTGCTGAACACCCTGGGGAGATTTCTGGGCCGAATCCTGTCAAGTCGCTCGTTCGAGCTACCGGGTAGGGCGCAATGGCCGCATGCTGACGTAGGTTGCGGAGCGTCTTGTTCCACACCCTGTGCATGCGAGGAGAGTCCCCGAGGTGAGCGCGAAGAAGGAACCGAGTGTCTGGCAGGGCTTCAAGGCCTTCCTGATGCGCGGCAACGTCGTCGATCTGGCAGTCGCGGTGGTCATCGGCGCCGCCTTCACGAACATCGTCAACTCGGTGGTGAAGGGGATCATCAATCCGCTGGTCGGGGCGATCGGCACGACGAGCCTCGACAACTACAGCTCGTGCCTGACCTCGTCGTGCCAGGGACACCACGGCATCCGGCTGATGTGGGGCTCGGTCCTCGGCTCCGCGCTGAACTTCGTGATCACCGCGGCGGTCGTGTACTTCCTGATGGTCCTGCCGATGGCGAAGTACCTGGCCCGGATCGAGGCCCGCCGCCGGGCCCGCGAGGGCACGCACGAGGTGGTCGAGGTGACCGAGCTGGAGGTGCTGAAGGAGATCCGCGACGCCCTGGTCGCACAGCGCGGAAGCGGTCACGACGCACGCTAGCCGGACCGCCGCGGGTGGACCGGGCGGCTCAGAGGTGGTGGGGCGGCTTCTCGTCGAGGAAGCGCTTGAGGTCGGCGGCCGGGTCGCCCTCCGGGCGGTCGCCCCAGCCGCGGTCCGTGTCGTCCGAGGACTGCCGGTCGAGCGGGTCGTCGAAGATCAGCGCGGCCTTCGGCTCGCGCGGCTCTGGCTCGGAGGCGGTACTCATGCGTCAAGAGTACGGCCCGCCCAACGCGGGCCCGCCCACTCCCGGTCCACCCACCCCGGACCCCTCCACGCCCGCAGATCCGGTCCGCCCACATGGGGCCCGCCCGCTGCCGGTCCGGCTACCCCCAGCCCGCCCACTCCCGGTCCACCCAACCCGGTCCGCCCTCTCCTGGGCCCGTCGGGTCGGCCTGGTGGCGGCTCTCGCGGGACCCCGCGCGCGATGTCGCCGGAATTTTCTGCTCTGCTGGGGGCATGACGTCGAGTTCTGCCCCGGCGCCCGCCTCCCCGGGCGCGCCCCAGCCCCTCCGGCCGCTGCGCCGCCTGACCGCACGGGGGCGCGAGGAGTCCCACCGGGTCTCCTCGCCACTGGAACTCTTCTTCGACCTGTGCTTCGTGGTGGCCATCGCCCAGGCGGGCTCGGGACTGGTGCACGCGGTCGCCGCGGGCCACGCGGGCGAGGGCGTCCTGAACTACGCGATGCTGTTCTTCGCCATCTGGTGGGCCTGGATGAACTTCACCTGGTTCGCCTCGGCCTACGACAACGACGACGCCCTCTACCGGGTCGTCACCCTGCTCCAGATCGCGGGCGTGCTGGTGCTGGCGGCCGGTGTCTCGCGGGCCTTCGCGGACCGCGACTTCGCACTGGTCCTGATCGGTTACGTGATCATGCGGATGGCACTCGCCTCGCAGTGGCTGCGCGCCGCGCGGGGGGCCGAGGGGCCGGAGCGGACCATGGCGCTCCGGTACGCGGGCGGGGTGCTGCTCTGCCAGGTCGGCTGGGTCGGTCTCGTGGCGCTGCCGGCGCCCGCGCGCCCCTGGGTGTTCCTGGTGATGGCGATCGCCGAGCTGTGCGTGCCGGTGTACGCGGAGAAGAACCACAGCACCTCCTGGCACCCGCACCACATCGCCGAGCGCTTCGGGCTGTTCACGATCATCGTGCTGGGCGAGACGATCTCGGCGGCGACGGTGGCCGTGAGGTCGGCGGTGGCCGAGCACGACGCGTTCGCCGAGCTGCTGCCGATCGCGGCGGGCGGCCTGCTGATCGTCTTCTCGGCGTGGTGGATCTACTTCGTGGTGCCGATCCACGGTCATCTGCGATCCAACCGGCAGTCCTTCCTGTGGGGGTACGGCCACTACCTGATCTTCGCGTCGGCGGCCTCGATCGGCGCGGGGATCGAGGTGGCCGTGGAGGAGGCGGTCGGCAAGGCGCACATCTCGACGTCGGCCGCCTCGGCAGCCGTGACCGTGCCGACCGCGCTGTACCTGCTGACCGTGTGGGCGCTGCACTCACGCCACTTCAAGGTGGGGCTCGCCCAGCAACTGGTGCTGCCGGTCACGGCGCTGCTGGTGCTCTGCTGCACCTTCCTGGGCGGCTGGGCGGTGCCGGCGGCGGGCCTGGTGTCGGCGGCCGCGGTGGCCACGGGCACGACCCTGACGGCGCGCACGGCCGGCCGCGGGCGCCCGGCGGACGCCGCCGCTGCCGCCTCCTGACCGGTCCGGGATCGTGCTGGGCCAGACTGGCCGTCATGACAGTTGACGCACTGACGGACGTGGCCGGGCTGCGGGTGGGACACGCCACGCGCACCGGCGACGGATGGCTCACCGGTACCACCGTCGTCCTCGCCCCGGAGGGGGGTGCGGTCGCCGCCGTGGACGTGCGCGGTGGCGGGCCGGGCACCAAGGAGACGGACGCGCTCGACCCGCGGAACCTGGTGCAGCGGGCGGAGGCGGTCGTGCTCACGGGCGGGAGCGCGTACGGGCTGGACGCGGCGTCCGGGGTGATGGCCTGGCTGGAGGAGCGGGGGCGCGGGGTGCGGGTGGGTCCGGATCCGGCGCATGTGGTGCCGGTGGTGCCCGCCGCCTGCGTCTTCGACCTGGGGCGGGGCGGTGACTTCCGGGCCCGCCCGGACGCGGCGACGGGACGGGCGGCGGTCGAGGACGCCGCGGCGAGCGCGCCGGGGGCACCGGTGCGGCAGGGCTGCGTGGGGGCGGGCACGGGGGCCGTGGCCGGGGCACTGAAGGGTGGGGTGGGCAGTGCGAGCGCCGTGCTGGCCTCGGGGATCACGGTGGCCGCGCTGGTGGTGGCCAACGCCGCCGGCGAGGTGCTGGATCCCGGGACGGGGGTGCTGTACGGGGAGCTGTTCCACGGGCGCGTGACGTACCCCGAGGGCCGGGTGCACGAGGCGGCGCGGCGGCGGCTCGCCGAGACCGCCGCCGCGAACGGGCTCCCGCCGCTGAACACCACCCTCGCCGTCGTCGCGACCGATGCCGAACTGTCCAAGGCGCAGGCGCAGAAGCTGGCCGGGACGGCGCACGACGGGATCGCGCGGGCGGTGCGGCCGGTGCACCTGCTGCACGACGGGGACACGGTGTTCGCCCTGGCGACGGGGGCCCGCCCGCTGGACACGAGCCCGCTCGCGCTCAACGAGATCCTCGCGGCCGGCGCGGACCTGGTGACCCGCGCGATCGTGCGCGCGGTACGGGCCGCCGAGCCGGTGGACGGGCCGGGCGGGACCTGGCCGTCGTACGGCGAGTTGTACGGGGAGCCGTCCGCAGGGCGCTGACGTCGAGGTGAGGGGGCCGGGTCCCGAACCTCCCGCCGTTCGGGCACCAGGGCACCAGCCACGGCTGTGCGGGGCTCGCGCACGTGCAGGGCGCCCAGGGCGACAGGACGGCCCACTGGTTCTACGACAACTCGCTCGTCGGGGGCGCGACGGGTGGACCCTGCCGTGGAGCGAGTGGAAGGCCGGAAGTGCCTTCTGAACGGCGGCTTTTGACGGATCGTCGGGCCGCGCGGAAACTTTTCGCGCGGCCCCCGCGTTTTCCCGGCATACGTTTTCTCGGTTCCCGGACACGATGTCCGGCCGAGGGGCTACGGTATGCACCCACAAGGTGACATGCAGCAACGCCGGGAGAAACCTTGAGCGTTCCGTACGGGACGGCAGCGTACGAACCAGCCGAGTCGCCCGAGTCTCCGGAGGAGCATCTCGCGCGGCTCCTCGGCCGTGCCCTGAACTCCTTCGAACTGCCCGACGAGGCCGTAAGGCAGCTGGACTGCGCGCTGGCGCACGACAGTTCGCTGCACTCCGCGCACCACAGCGCGGGGCTGCACCGGGAGACGTACCGGCACACCTGGCTGCTGGCCGACGGCTCGGCGGTCACCCTGTGGGAGCTCGTGCACAACACCGCGCCGGGCAGCGAGCCGCAGCACGAGGTGTACGTCGACGAGGAGGAGTTGCGGGCCGCGACCTCGCGGCTGCCGCTGCCGCCGGAGACCCCCGACTTCGAGCTGCCGGTCATGGTGACGCTGGCGCCGGTCCCGGAGCCCCGGCACCTGTACGTCCCGGACGACTCGGCGGACCACGCGCGCCGGCTGCTGCGCCGCGCGGAGAACCCCGACCGGCCGGACGCGCGGACGGCCGAGGTGCTGTCGACGGCGTTCGCGCACCAGATCACCCAGGCCTTCGGGCGGCCGGGACGGGCGGGCCGGCCGGGCCCGGCCTTCTCGCTCTACGAGCACGCGTTCCTGCTGCGGGACGGCCGGGAGCTGTCCCTGTGGGAGGTCGAGCACACGGCGACGCCGGACGGCCGGCACATGTGCGAGGTGTACCCGACGGAGGACGCGGCCAGGGACGCGATGGAGCGGCGGGTGGCGCGGCGCAGCTGAGCGTTCCGCGGGGACGTGCCGCGCTGCGGTCGTTCGTCCGCGGCACTGTCGCTCAGCGGCCGCTCAGGCGGTGCACCAGGCCGGCGAAGGCGTCCTGTTCGGCGGGGGTCAGTTCGACGGTCTCGCGCGGCGGAGCGGCCTGGAGCTGGTGCGGGAAGGCGGGGAGGGCGCGCGCGGCGTGCCGGGCGAGGGCCTCGCGGCGGTTGCGGCGCAGCAGGCGGGTCACGACGACCGCCCAGGCGACGGTCGCCAGGGTGAGCGCGACCATGCCGATCAGCTGGAGGGGCGAGACATGCGCGGGCATACGCCCCAGTACACACCACGGTCCGGGACTTTGGTCCCGGACCGTGACGTATCTCGCAGGTGCCGTGAACAGCTCACAGCGAATCAAAGGGGCACGGCGGCGACGCGGTGCGGGGGTCAGGCCGCGACCGGCTGCCGGTCCTCCTTCGCGGTGGCGGTCCGACCGGCGGCGGAGCCGTCCGCGGGGTTCTGCCGGGCCGGCTTGCGCAGGCCCTTCAGGAGGACGACCAGGGCCGTGGTGACACAGACGCCGACGGCGATGGCGATCAGGTAGAGGAACGGGTTGCCGATCAGCGGGACCACGAAGATGCCGCCGTGCGGGGCGCGCAGGGTGGCGCCGAAGACCATCGACAGGGCGCCGGTGATGGCGCCGCCGACCATGGAGGACGGGATGACGCGCAGCGGGTCGGCGGCCGCGAACGGGATCGCGCCCTCGGAGATGAAGGAGGCGCCCAGCACCCAGGCGGCCTTGCCGTTCTCGCGCTCGGTCTCGGTGAAGAGCTTGCCGCGCACGGTGGTCGCGAGGGCCATCGCCAGCGGCGGGACCATGCCGGCCGCCATGACCGCGGCCATGATCTTCATCGCGGAGTCACTGGGGTTGGAGACCGCGATGCCGGCGGTGGCGAAGGTGTACGCGACCTTGTTGACGGGGCCGCCGAGGTCGAAGCACATCATCAGGCCGAGCAGGGCGCCGAGCAGGACGGCGTTGGAGCCGGAGAGGCCGTTCAGCCAGTCGGTCATGCCCTTCTGGGCGGAGGCGATGGGCTTGCCGACCACGACGAACATCAGGAAGCCGACGACCGCCGTGGAGATCAGCGGGATGACCACCACCGGCATGATGCCGCGCAGCACCTTCGGGATGTCGATCTTCTGGATCGCCATCACCACGCCACCGGCCAGCAGACCGGCGACCAGGCCGCCGAGGAAGCCGGCGTTGATCGTGGAGGCGATCATGCCGCCCACGAATCCGGGGACCAGACCCGGCCGGTCGGCCATGCCGTAGGCGATGTAGCCCGCCAGGACCGGGACCAGGAAGCCGAAGGCGACGGCGCCGATCTGGAACATCAGGGCGGCCCAGCTGTCGGTCTGCGTCCACACGAAGTGGTTGAGCACCGACGGCGCCGACTTGATCTCGTAGCCGCCGATCGCGAAGCCGAGGGCGATCAGCAGACCGCCCGCCGCGACGAAGGGGACCATGTAGCTGACGCCGGACATCAGCCACTTGCGCAGCTTGGTGCCGTAGCCCTCGCCGGTCTCGCCCGCGCGCTCGACCGGCGTGGCCGGAGCGGAGCCGGAGGTGACCTCGCCGCGGGCCGCCTTCGCGCGGACCTCGCCGATCAGGTCGGCGGGCCGGTTGATGCCCGCCTTCACGCCGACGTCGACGGTCGGCTTGCCGGCGAAGCGTTCCTTCTCGCGGACGGGCACGTCGTGCGCGAAGATCACGGCGTCCGCCGCCGCGATGACCGCGGGGTCGAGCCGGGTGAACCCGGCCGAGCCCTGCGTCTCGACGACGAGGTCGACGCCCGCCTCGCGGCCCGCGTTCTCCAGGGACTCGGCCGCCATGTAGGTGTGGGCGATGCCGGTGGGGCAGGAGGTGACGGCGACGATGCGGAAGGGACGCTCGTCGGCCTGCGTGCCCGCGTCCTCGGTGGCCGCCGCGGTGCCGGCGGAGGCCGCCGCCGGCGCCGCAGCGGTGTTCTGGGGGGCGCTCGCGGAGTCCGCGGTGGCGCCGGCACCCGCCGCGCCGCCGGCGGTCGCCGTGCCGGACGCGCCGGACGCGGCACGCCCGCTCCCGGCCGTCGGCGCGGCCTCGGCGCGCCCTGCGGGGGTCTCGTCGCCCCGGATCAGCGCCGCCGCCGTCGCGGCGTCGGCCGCCGACCGGAGCGCGTCCGTGAACTCGCTGTTCATCAGCTGGCGGGCCAGCGAGGAGAGGATCGTGAGGTGGGCGTCGTCGGCGCCGGCCGGGGCCGCGATCAGGAAGATCAGGTCGGCCGGGCCGTCGGGGGCGCCGAAGTCGATCCCGGCGGCGCTGCGGCCGAAGGCGAGCGTCGGCTCGGTGACGTGGGCGCTGCGGCAGTGCGGGATGCCGATGCCGCCGTCGAGGCCGGTGGGCATCTGGGCCTCGCGGGCGGCCACGTCGGCGAGGAAGCCCTCCAGGTCGGTCACCCGGCCCTGGGCCACCATGCGCTCGGCGAGGGCGCGCGCCGCCGCTTCCTTGGTGTCGGCGGACAGGTCGAGATCGACCAGGTCCGCGGTGATCATGTCGCTCATCGCGGGCTCCTATGCACGCGTATCGCCCGGAGTGTGGGGTGGGCGGGGGTGGGGACGGGGGTGCCGTGGGGGGTGGGGTGGGAGACGGGGCCGGGGAAGCCCCGCCTCCCGGGGACGGCGGGGCGGCTCAGGGTGCCCCGTCGGCCCGTGGGCGCGGCGGGTAACGAGGGACCTCGCCGCTTCTGGGCCGGTTGTCGGCGGGCGGCGCCGGGGAGGAGCGCGGCCGCGCGGGTCGTCGGGTCCGCGGTGCGGGCGTTCATGACACCGGCTCCGTCAGTTCGCGGTCGACGGGGACGACGTCGGTGACGGTCACCGCCGTGGGGTCCAGGTCGGCCGGGGTGGGCATCACGCTGCCGGGCAGCTGGACGGCGGCGGCGCCGTGGGCGACGGCGGAGGCGAGGGCCTCGGGGCCGCGGCCGCCGGCGATGAGGAAGCCGGCGAGGGAGGAGTCACCGGCGCCGACGTTGCTGCGGACGGTGTCCACGCGGGCGCCGGCGAACCAGGCGCCCTCCTCCTCCACGAGCAGCTGGCCGTCGGCCCCCAGGCTGGCGAGGACGGCGTGCGCGCCCATGGTGCGCAGCTCCTCGGCCGCCTTCAGGGCGTCGCCCACCGTGGCCAGGGGGCGCCCGACGGCTTCCGCGAGCTCCTCGGCGTTCGGCTTCACCACGTCGGGGCGCGCGCGCAGCGCTTCGAGCAGCGCGCGCCCCGAGGTGTCCAGCGCGATGCGCGCGCCCCCGGCGTGTGCCCGGGTGACGACATCGGCGTACCAGGAGGGCGCGAGCCCGCGCGGCAGGCTGCCGCAGCAGGCGATCCAGTCGGCGCCGCGGGACTGCTCGCGCACGGTCTCCAGGAGCAGCTCCTGCTCCTCGGCGGAGAGTTCCGGGCCCGGTGCGTTGATCTTGGTGAGCACCCCGTCGGACTCCGCGAGGGCGATGTTGGAACGGGTGGCTCCGGCGACCGGGACCGGCGCGACCTCGATGCCCTGGGCGTCGAGCAGGTTGGCGATCAGGGCGCCCGGCGCTCCGCCCAGGGGCAGGACGGCGACCGTGCGGCGGCCGGCGGCGGCGACCGCACGGGAGACGTTCACGCCCTTGCCACCGGGGTCCATGCGCTCGCCGGAGGCGCGGATGACCTCGCCGCGCTCCAGGGCGGGGACCTCGTAGGTGCGGTCGAGGGAGGGGTTGGGGGTGACCGTGAGGATCACGCCCGTACCGGACTCGGGGCTCGTGGCGCTCGTGGTGCTCATGCTCGTACTACTTCCGTGCCGCCGCGCTCGATGGCGGTGGCGTCCTCGGGGCTCAGTCCGCTGTCGGTGATCAGCAGGTCCACGTCGGCCATGTCGCCGAAGCGGGCGAAGTGCTCCTGGCCGTGCTTGGCGGAGTCGGCGAGCAGGACCACCCGGCGGGCCGCGGCGACGGCCGCCCGCTTGACCGCCGCCTCGGCGAGGTCGGGGGTGGTCAGGCCCTGGTCGGCGGAGAAGCCGTTGGCGGCGACGAAGAGGACGTCGGCGCGGATCTCGCTGTAGGCGCGCAGCGCCCAGGCGTCCACGGCGGCGCGGGTACGGTGCCGTACCCGTCCGCCGACCAGGTGCAGCTGGATGCCGGGGTGGTCGGCGAGGCGGGCCGCGATCGGGAGGCTGTGCGTGACGACGGTGAGCGTCGCCTCCAGCGGGATGGCCGCGGCGAGGCGGGCGACCGTCGAACCGGCGTCGAGGATGAGGGTGCCCTCGGTGGGCAGCTCCGGGACGGCGGCCTTGGCGATGCGGTCCTTCTCGTCGGCCGAGGTGGACTCGCGTTCGGCCAGGTCCGGCTCGAAGTCGAGGCGCCCGGCCGGGATGGCACCGCCGTGCACCCGGCGGACGAGGCCGGCCCGATCGAGGGCCTTCAGGTCACGGCGGATCGTCTCCGCCGTGACCTGGAACTCCTCGGCGAGCGACACGACGTCCACCCGGCCGCCGTCACGGGCGAGCCGGAGGATCTCCTGCTGCCGCTCCGGTGCGTACATGCCCCTGTGCCTCCGCTCCACGGTACGTCCGCGTCCGGCAGGTGTCCGACTACGTCCGACTCATGCCCGAACTTGTGGTTTCACTGGGAGGCTACGCCCGGATTTCCGGAAAGTAAACAGGTTCGGGCAGGAGGCAGACACATCCGGGCACGGGGGTGGGAATCAGCCGTATCGCAGGTCCTTGATCCTCCGTTCGGCGGTGCTGATGGCGCGGGCCAGTTCGTGCCGGGCGGCCTCCTGCCGCATGGCCTGGACGAGCTGGGCGTGCAGTTCGGCAGCGGTGACCTTCAGGGCCGGGCCCGGCTCGGGCAGGGCGGTGGCGACGTAGGCGTCGACCCGGTGGGCGACGTCCGCCAGCTCGGGGCGGAGGGCCCCCGCGTGGTCGGCGATCCCCCTGATCATGTTGCCGGTCTGGGCGATGTCCTCGAAGTCGCCGGCTCGGCACGGTTTCCCGGCGAGGCGGCACTGGGCCTTGTAGAGGTCGGTGAGCCACTCGGCCGGCCGGTCGAGTTCGGCGTTGGCCTCGTCCCGGCGGCGGATCTTCCGCATCCAGGCGAAGACCTGTCTGTGGTGCCGGAGGGTGTAGGAGGCGAGGACACCCGTGACGAGAGCGGAGACGGTGCTCAGCAGGAGCGTGCCGGCGCCGGTGCCGATCGCCAGCGTGGTGGTGCTGGTCATCATGCGGTGATCCGTTCGGGGCGGAGCGTGAGCGGCGGAGGCCGGTGCGCCGGGCGGGGGAACGGCGCACCGGGGCAGGTCAGTGCCCGGCGGCGAGGTGGCGCAGCGCGTCGACGTCGTGGACGACGAACTGGCGGTACCGGGCCTCGATGATCCCGTGGTAACGCAGGGTGCGGATCGCGCTCTCCGTGGTGGAGGTGGCGAGCTGGAGGGCGGAGGCGATGTCCTTCTGGCTCGGGCCCGGGATGTTGGTGGAGTCCGTACGGGGGCCGGCGACGCCCGCGGTGTCGGCGAGGTGCGCCAGCAGTCCGCTGACGCGCTGCAGGGGCGGCCTGGTGACCAGGGTGTAGACGAGCTCGTCGCTGCGGCTGCGGTCCTCCAGGCTGCGCAGGAAGGCGAGCTGGATCTCGGGGCGCCGGCGCAGCAGGACGTTGAAGTGGCGGGCGCGGCAGGGGATGACCACGGTACGGGTCAGGCAGGTGGTGAGGACGGCGGAGCGGGGGTTGATGAGCTTGGCCTCGCCGACCAGTTGGCCGCCGCCGCGGAACCGCGTCACGGTGGGGCGGTTCTCCCCCTCGCCGAGCGGGAAGCGGTCCTGGCGGACGACGCCTTCCCAGATGATGTACACGTTCCGGTCGTCCGGTCCCAGCGGCAGGCGCTCGTCCCGCGCGTAGCTGCGGCTGCGCAGCTTCGCCTCCAGCAGGACGTGCCACTCGGCCGCGGACAGACGTTGCAGGAAGCTGCCCTCGGGTTTGTTCTCGTGCCCGAGGAGTAAGTCGATCGACCGGGCGGCATCGAGGGTCGAGGACATGGTCACTCCCCCGCGCCGGCAGCCGTGGCGGTGCGTGCCCCGGCGTACGCGCCCCGGGGCACGCGGTGGTGACGGCACGTCACGGGCGGGGCGCCGCAGGGGGGACGGCACGGCGGCAGAGGGACGCCGTCGTCGTTGACGGTACGCACTCGATTCTGATCCCTTTCTGTGCTGTTCTGAGAAGCCGCTGGTCAGCGGGTTCCGGTGGTGGGTCCGGCGGTTGCTCCGGCCTCCCCGTCCGGGAGGTGTGACAGCGCCCGGGTGGTGAGGCCGGGCGGGTGGGGACAGTTGAGCGAGATAAACCGTACCGCTCGCCGCAAGCGAAGAGCCAGTTGCGTTTCCGAAGGCGCCGCGAAGAATAGTGATCTTGCTGGAAACCCCTGCCGACGGGGCTTTGTTACAGAAGACCGACACACGATCCCGGCAGGCGTTCTCTTACCCTTCAAGAAATTCCGGAACCCGATTGCCGACGCTTTCCGCATACCTCCGCAGAGGCGTGCCGGAACTCTTCCCGGTGAGCGACATATGACATCCACGCATACCACAGGCAAAAACGAGAGGCCCCGGGGCACCACCCCCAGGACCTCCCGGAAAGGGTCCGGACCCACCAGGGATCAGACCGGTGCCCAGTAAACACCACGGACGGCCTTTAGGTCACTCCCCATCGGCCGACAAAGACCCCCCACCGGCCGACTCGCCGGACGAAAGCCCCGAGAGCGGGGAATCTCACGGACAGTGCACCGCTCCCGCACAGGCCGTCGGGACGCTCCATCCGGCCGCACTTTTTGCCCTCTTTATGCCCCCGGGGGCGCGCGCAACCGGGATCCCGGCGGAACACGACACCGCTATCAAGCGATTGCCATCGATCAAGAGCAAACAGATTCGGCCATCCAGACCGCTCCCCGCCGACGGCCCGCACGGCGACCCGGCCGGGCCGAAGCACCACCGGAAAAACCCGCACAGCGGGCCACCGCACCCCCGAATTTCCGGCTGCCGATGCGGCAATTCATTTCCGGGCGAAGGCCAATGCCGACAGAAAACACGGCGGTCGGCGGTGGGCGGCGGATTTCCGCGCGGAAAT